>CAJQKG010000020.1 GCA_905478845.1 uncultured Luminiphilus sp. | reverse complement strand
TGCGCTTTTCAAGACTCTTGAACACATCTTTCACGTCGTCTGCAGACGGACCGCCCTCTGTTGCCAGCTCGGCCAGCACCTGATCTCGTGCCTGAGACACCTGTTCGTAGCGAGCGGTTTTCTCAGTGGTACGATATGCCTCACCGAGTGGTCCCTGCGCAGCAGCCTCTACGGCGCTCACTAAGCCGGCATCCGCCTGGGGTGCTTTCCAATCCCATCGTGGCTTGCCTGCTTCACTAACCAGTTCGTTGATCGCGTTGATGACCGCCTGCATTTCTTGATGCGCAAACAAGACCGCACCCAACATTTGGTCCTCAGTTAACTCTTGTGCCTGAGACTCCACCATCAAAACAGCGTCGCGCGTTCCGGCAACGACCATATCCAGCTGGCTTTCAGCGAGGGCCGCGTAGCCGGGGTTCAACATATAGCCGCTTGCATCGGTAAAGCCCACTCGCGCGCCACCAATGGGGCCATTAAATGGGCACCCTGATAACGCCAAGGCAGCCGATGTGCCAATCATGGCGGGAATATCGGGATCAGTATCGTGATCCGCAGACATCACGGTGCAAACCACCTGCACCTCATTCATAAAGCCATCTTCGAAAAGGGGTCGGATGGGGCGATCGATCAATCTCGAGGTCAGCGTCTCTTTTTCACTAGGCCGTGCTTCACGCTTGAAGAAACCGCCTGGTATTTTACCGACCGAGTACCGTTTCTCGATGTAATGCACGCCCAAGGGGAAAAATGCCTGCCCGGGCTTTGCCTTTGGGTCTGCTACCACCGTACACAAAACACTCGTGCTGCCCATGGATACCAAAACCGAACCGCTTGCTTGTCGCGCAATACGACCGGTTTCCAGCGTGACCTCATGATCACCGTACTGGAAAGTTTTTTTCACTACATTCACTTGTTTTCTCCAAATATGACTGGGCTGGCAACACGCCAGCCCCGATTCATCCTCAGCGTCGTAGACCCAACCGCTTAATCAAATCCGTATAGCGGGCGGCGTCTTTTTGCTTGAGGTAATCGAGTAATTTTCGACGTTGGTTTACCATGCGGATCAATCCTCTACGTGAGTGATGGTCCTTCGCATGGTCCTTGAAATGAGACTGCAGTTGCTCGATATTGGCTGTGAGCAAGGCCACCTGTACTTCCGGAGATCCGGTGTCGGCCTCAGACTGCTGATAATCTTTAACAATCGTTGCTTTAGTCGTTGCATCCAACGCCATGATACTTTCTCCAACCTGCTTTGTAGAAGCGAGCCCATCCGTGCAGGTTTACAGAAAGGTTCGTGAAGCGGCACCTGCCGCTAATCACTGTGCGAGAAGCCTGACGGGCGCTATGGCCCCCTCTTCCTGCACTTTTCCGACACCGAGGAAAGCTCCCCCCGCGTCAACGATGCGCACCATACCACTCCGAGGACCATTTGGCACTAATACTGTCTGGCCCTTTCTCATATAAAAAGTGGCGGCTTCTGACAGCACAACACGCGGTAAATGATCCAGACTAGCATCGACAGGCAACAGCAGTGCATCGAGCCTGTCCTCCGCACCCGATTCCGTAGCAGCCTCTAACTGCGTCAATGTCACCGCATTAGCCAGTCCAAAGGGTCCCGCCTGAGTTCGACGCAGCGTCTTAACGTGGGCGGGTAAATTCAGTGCCGCACCCAGATCCTCTGCCAAGGCGCGAATGTAAGTGCCTTTACTACAGTGCACTGCTGTGCTGATTTCGGCCACTTCCCCGGCGGTAAAGTCCAATAAATCAAAGCGATGAATCTGTACGGGGCGAGCGGCCCGTTCGATCTGCTCCCCCGCTCGAGCCCTTTTGTAGAGCGGCTGGCCATCCACTTTCAAGGCGGAGTACATCGGGGGCACTTGCTCAATCGCACCCATCAGCGTTGTCATGGCATGACGCACCGCCTCTGCATCAACCGCTGTCGCTTCTTTTTGCGCGATAATTTGCCCATCGGCATCGGCGGTATCGGTCGCAATACCGAGCACGATGGTACTGAGATACCCTTTGTCGGCATCGAGTAGAAATTGAGAGAATTTTGTCGCCTCGCCGAAGCACAGTGGCAGGACACCTGTCGCCAGAGGGTCAAGACTGCCCGTATGGCCCGCTTTCGCGGCAGTAAATAGTCGCTTGGCCCGCTGCAGCGCGCCATTAGAGGTCATGCCTGCAGACTTATCCAATATCAATAAGCCGTTAACCGATCGTCCTTTTCGCCGTCGAGCCATCTTGGCTAGGCTATTGTCGGATCTGAATCTGAACCTAGGCCAGCATGGGGATCTAAATCAGCACTCTCATCGGTACTCTCATCGGTACTCTCATCGGTACTCTCATGAGCACCCTCATCAGCACCCTGATGGTCGAATAGAACCGCGTCGGCTTTGCGAACCTCTCGGAGTAAACTCTCCATATCGCGCCCGCGTCCAACGCTCTCATCAAAGCGAAAGCTGAGTCTTGGCACCGTTCGCATGGAGGACTGCTTAGCCAGCTCGGATCGCAAAAATCCTGAGACTTTTCTCAGCACCGCCGCAATCTCGGCTCGATCCGCATCCGTGTGGTCATCGAGTAAAGTAAAAAAAACCTTGGCATGGGACAGATCTCGACTGACCTCCACATCGGTCAAATTGATCCGATGAACACGAGGATCTCTGACCTTAGAATGCAACAGTCGCGCCAGCTCTTGATGCAAGAACTGACTGACGCGCTGCGTCCGCTCGAACTCCTTGCCCATGGTGAGTCCCTTCAGAGGCTCCGCGCGATTTCATTGACATCAAAGACTTCAATGAGATCGCCCGCTTTGACATCGGTATAGTTTTTCACACCAATGCCACACTCGGTGCCGTTTCGCACTTCGCTAGCGTCGTCTTTAAAGCGGCGCAGCGACTCTAACTCACCCTCGTAAATCACGATGTTATCGCGCAACACACGAATAGGCTTGGAGCGATGCACGGTGCCTTCGATCACCATGCAGCCAGCAATCAAACCAAACTTGGGAGATCGGAACACATCGCGCACCTCTGCGATGCCAACAATTTCCTCTCGCATCTCGGGCGACAACATGCCCGACAAAGCAGCCCGCACATCATCAATCAAATCATAAATAACATTGTAGTAACGGATTTCGACCCCTTCGTTCTCCGCTGCGGCGCGCGCTTTCACATCCGCCCGCGTGTTAAAGCCAATAATGATGGCAGAACTCGTCATGGCCAGACTGATATCCGTCTCAGAGATACCACCCACACCCCCTGAGACAATGTTGACCTTCACCTCATCATTGCCCAAATCGATCAACGCGCCCTGAAGCGCCTCAAATGAACCCCTGACATCTGCCTTGATAATTAAGTTCAAGGTTTCGACTGATCCCGCGGTCATGGTCTCAAACATATTGTCGAGCTTGGCGGCTTGCTGCCGTGCCAACTTGGACGTTCGCATCTTCTCTTGGCGGAAATCAGCAACTTCACGGGCCTTCTTTTCGCTTTCCAAAACAACGACAGGGTCACCGGCATCTGGCGTCCCATCAAGACCTAATACCTCTACGGGGATACTCGGACCCGCTTCTTTTATCGGCTGGCCATTTTCATCCAGCATCGCCCTCACCCGACCAGACTGCACGCCAGCGAGCACAATATCGCCTTGGCGCAAGGTACCTTGCTGAATTAACAGTGAGGCAACCGCACCACGTCCTTTATCGAGCCGTGATTCAATCACGATACCCGATGCCGGCACATCCGCAGGCGCAGTCAACTCGAGCAATTCCGATTGCAGTAATAGTGCATCGAGCAATTCCTTAACACCCTCACCCGTATGCGCAGAGACGGGAATGAATTGGGTATCCCCCCCCCACTCCTCTGGTATCACCTCTTTTGCTGACAGCTCGTTTTTCACTCGCTCAGGGTCAGCACCCTCTTTGTCCATCTTGTTGACTGCCACCACAATCGGAACACCGGCTGCCTTCGCGTGCTGAACGGCCTCTTCGGTTTGCGGCATCACACCATCATCAGCCGCCACCACTAAAATAACGATGTCAGTGGATTTAGCGCCCCGTGCTCGCATTGCCGTAAAGGCAGCGTGACCTGGAGTGTCGAGGAAAGTAATCATTCCTCGGGCAGTTTTCACGTGGTAAGCCCCAATGTGCTGGGTGATCCCGCCCGCTTCGCCACTCGCGACCCGCGACTCGCGAATATAATCCAGCAACGACGTTTTACCATGATCGACGTGGCCCATCACGGTGACCACAGGGGCTCTTGGCTCTGGATTGCCCTCCTGATTCGTGAGCGTTTCCTCTAGTCGTTCCTCGACTTCCTCTGCGCTCCTGAGCACGACACGATGACCCAACTCCTCGACCACGAGGGTCGCAGTATCTTGATCTAACATCTGATTAATGGTGGCCATCACGCCAAGCTTCATCAGCTCTTTGATCACCTCGCCCGCCTTGACCGCCATTTGCTGCGCCAAGTCGCCAACCATAATGCTCTCAGGCACATTCACGTCGTAAACAATTCTTTCAGTAGGCTGCTCGAAGCCATGCTGATTTGGCTCGCCTTGCACCTTTTTCCTGCGGCCGCCCCGACGTCGTGCCACACCACCTTCGGCAGCTGCCAAATCGGTAATAGACAGATTGTGGCCTCGTTGCTTGCCCCGAGCGCCCGCCACACCGCCACGTTCTATGCGGCCCTTGCCTGACTTTCGCCGCAATTCATCTCGCTTGGGCGCGGCGTCGGTCTTTGCTGGCGCTGCATGAAGACGCTTCGGTTTTCTATCAACGTCTTTACCGGCAGGCTGAGCGGCCGCCTCTTGCACTTGCCGTTCCGCTTCTTCAGCCCGCGCTTTGACCGTTGCGTCCAACTGCAACTGCCTGGCCTGCTCTTCTGCCTTACGACGCGCAGCCGCTCGCTGGCGCAATACCTCTGGGTCTTTCTCATCTACCGCTGAATCCGCGTCGTCCAACGCAAGTTCAACCTCTGGCTCTGCAATCGGCGTTTCAGGTAACTCTTCGCCCGGCGCGGCTACCACTTCTTCCACTAATTCAGTGACACCGGCCTCATCCGTTGTCTCCGCCTCTTCATCGCGCTTGACGTAGGTTCGCTTTTTACGCACCTCAACGTTAACCGTTCGCTTGCCGGCACCGCCAGCTCGCAAGGTACTCACAGACTTACGCTTGAGGGTGATTTTCTTGGGCGCCCCCGTTCCCTCTCCGTGGCTTTTCTTCAGAAAGGCAAGCAGCGTTTGCTTATCCTCCTCAGAGACAGCCTCTTCAGCGGAGGCGTGGGGCAAACCCGCATCCTTCATCTGGGCAAGCAATCGTTCTGCCGATGCGCCCACTGTTTCCGCCAACTGCGATACTGTCACTTGTGCCATATTTTTCTCCCTAACCGCTCAGTTCTTCGAGTGCATGCTCAGCCCAACATTCTGTTAGGCGCTTGCCTCTTCCTCGTCAGCGAACCAAGGGGCGCGAGCTGTCATAATCAATTCAGCCGCACGCTCTGCCGTCATATCTTCAATATCTACTATGTCGTCGACGCCTTGCTCAGCGAGATCTTCCATCGTGATGATCCCCCTGCTTGCCAATAAGAATGCCAAGTGTCGATCCATACCCTCCATCGTGAGCAAATCCTCGGCAGGCTCATTCGCATCCAGTTGTTCCTCTGATGCGATGGCTTGCGTGAGTAATGCATCTTTTGCTCTCGCCCGGAGCTCCTCCGAGATTTCCTCGTCGAATCCTTCAATGTTGTTCATTTCTTCCAGCGGTACATAGGCGATTTCTTCCAGCGTCGTGAAACCCTCCTCCACCAGCACCGCAGCAATATCCTCATCGATGTCGAGCGCGACCATAAAGCGCTCGATCACTTCGCCCGCCTCTGTCTCTTGCTTCTCAATCGCGTCATCAACACTCATGACGTTGATGACCCAACCCGTAAGGTCCGATGCCAACCTCACGTTTTGTCCGCCACGACCAATCGCTTGTGCCAGATTGTCCTCAGCAACGGCGACTTCCATCGTCGAATTATCCTCATCGACCACTATCGACTCTACTTCGGCCGGAGACATCGCATTGATGACCAACTGAGCGGGATTATCGTCCCAGAGAATAATATCGACACGCTCGTTGTCCAACTCGTTAGAGACCGCTTGAACGCGGGATCCGCGCATACCCACACAAGCACCGACAGGATCAATTCGCTGGTCACCGGTCTTCACGGCGATCTTGGCTCTCGAACCGGGATCTCTGGCGGCCGCCCTAATCTGAATAACACCCTCGGAAATCTCGGGCACTTCAATTTTAAAGAGCTCAACCAGCATTTCCTGGCAGGATCGCGACAGGATGAGCTGCGGACCTCGTGACTCGGTATTGATTTCAGTCAAAATGGCGCGCACCCGATCATTGATCCGAAAGGTCTCCCTGCCAACTAACTCACCGCGAGGCAACAGCCCCTCGGCGTTATTACCCAGATCAACAATAATATTATCTCGGGTCACTTTCTTCACTGTGCCCCCTAGCAGCTCACCTTCTCGACTGCGATACTCATCCGCAATCTGAGCGCGCTCTGCGTCCCTCACCCGCTGAACGATCACTTGTTTCGCCGTTTGCGCGGCAATACGTCCAAACCCGACGTTTTCGACCGTTTCCTCGTGGTAATCGCCAATTTGCAGTGACGCACTCACTTCCGCTGCTTCCTCGGTGGTGAATTGCGTTCCTAGCAGGGCTAATTCGGTATCCGGCATAACCAACCACCGACGTTTCGTCACGTAGTCGCCCGACTCGCGATCAATAACGACCTGAATATCGGCTTCTTCGTCGTACCGCTTTGCGGTTGCCGTCGCCAGAGCCAACTCAATCGCTTCAAAGATGATGTCCTCGGACACTCCCTTCTCATTCGAGACTGCCTCAGCCACCATCAAGATTTCTTTACTCATCTCTTCGCTCTCTACTTATTATCGAGGCCAGTTTAGTACTGACCTGTGGTCACAGTGTTACCGCCCTAGTGTTTACCCTGGCCAAGCTCTAGCCGCGGGAACGCCCTGGCTCGATCAATCGATCGCCGGGGCAACTCAAACTCATCATCGTCAATCTCTAGCACGATCGACTCATCATTCGTCGCGATCAAAATACCTTTAAACCGCCGCCTTCCTGCTACCGGTAGCCGAAGCCGAATATCCACCACTTCGCCCTCGTAAGCGGCGTAGTGTTCCGCGCGAAACAGCAATCGATCTACACCGGGAGAAGACACTTCTAACGTATATTCTCCGCTAATCGGGTTCTCAACATCGAGCACCCCACTCACCTGATGACTGACTTGAGCACAATGATCAACACTCACCCCGTCGTCGGCGTCAATATAGATCCGCAATGTGGGCCGCTTTCCTGGAGAAACCAACTCGATTCCCCACAACTCAAACCCCATCGATTCTATCGTCGGCTGCAAAAGCTGCATTAAATTCGCATCTCTCCCCGACATTGTTTTTCCTCCAACCGGCCTCAACAAGCGGCCACAAAAAAGCCCCAAAAGGGGCTTTCGATGTGACGGCCAGCAAAAATACCTGTCTGCCGTCAAATTGGTAGCGGGGGCCGGATTTGAACCGACGACCTTCGGGTTATGAGCCCGACGAGCTACCAGGCTGCTCCACCCCGCATCAATACTCTCGGTG
>CAJQKG010000019.1 GCA_905478845.1 uncultured Luminiphilus sp. | reverse complement strand
CCACAGCAAGGGCGCAAGGCCTTCATGATTCGCACTATCCGCCCGCTGAACCGGCCTGACCCCGGACTGGAGCGAGTGGCCAAGGCAAATGGGTTCTCCCTGCACGCGGGGGTGAGCTGCGAAGGAAAGCAGAAAGACAAACGCGAGCGCTTGTGTAGGTATATTGCTCGCCCCGCCGGAGCCGTTCCCCGCCTCTCACTCAGCTCCACCGGCAAGGTGGTCTATACCCTGAAGACGCCCTACCGGGATGGGACAACACAGGTAGCATTCGAGACAGAAGAGAAGGATTTATTGGGAGCTACTGAGGTCACTCCCACAGATGACCTTCATAAGGTGTCGCACATTGGCGTCCAGGGCTTGCTCACCAGAAATGATTAGATGAGCATACTGGCTCGCGGTCGATCCCTGCGTCATAAACGTGTCTTCCGCCCGAGCCCAAAATCGCGCAATCGATGCTTCGTCGCGGCCCCGATCTCTCTGATCGCGCAGCAGGCGCCGTTGCCAGCGTACGGTGCGGTCTGCTTCCACGTAAATCACTTGATCGTATAAGGCGCGCAATGATGCCGTGGCGGTGACCAAAATACCTTCTACCACCATCCATTTGCGAGGGATGATCTCTGTCGTCTGTGCCTGCCGACAGTGCGTCCCAAAGTCATAACAAGGCTGCTGTATCGTCTGCCCCGCCTTCAAAGCCAACACGTGCTGTTCAAACAGCGCTAGGTCCAATGCATCAGGATGATCGAAGTTGGTTCGCTCGCGCTCCGTCAATGAAAGATGCGCGAGGTCATGGTAGTACGCGTCAATCGCCAACACCGTGGCAAATGACGAGCCCAGCTCTGACACCAATGCGTTGGCTAAGGTCGACTTGCCGCTACCCGACCCACCTGCAATGGCAATGACATAACTATCCGCCAAGGGAGGAGGATTGCTCACTGCCATGACCGCTTATTCTGGGTAATACACGCTGCCATATTCCGCCTCTAGTGCCTCGCGGATCACACGCTGCTCCTGTGGCGCGTCGATGGCAGCGCAGCGCCCAGACTCCCAGGTTGCATAGGCATCATAGTCGGGCGTGCCTACCGCAGTGAGCAGTTCCCAGACCAACAAACACCGTTCGAGCTCTGACACCACCTGACTGCTGGACACTCGATCAAGGAGTGTGGCTAGTGTGGGTACGTCGCCGCTCAATGCCAAAGCATCGCCGCTATCAAGCGTCATGAATGCCGGCTGAGACGCCTCATAGCGGGGCCAATCGATTTTATTCGGCAGACGCGGCGCACCCTCTCTGGCGAAACTGCCCCACGCTGACATCATCACCTCGGTCATCCTCTGAGCTGAGTCTGAGTCTGGATACATATAGTCACCGATCTCACCAAACATGGGCGCCCCCATAATGAAGGCAATTTCGCTCGCATGGGTCGCGCCTAAGATAGTAGAAAACGGCACTAGGTAGTTGTCAGCCTGCTCATCCCAATCATAACGATACGCGTAAAGATCCTCGTATCCGGCGGCTTGCATGGCGCTGAGAGGAACATCCACCGCGCTCAATTTCCAACCGCGCGATCTCATGTCCGCCCAAAACTCATATAAAGCAGGATCCTTGACGCGCAGCTTTGCTGGAAACAGCTTGGAAAAGGGGAAACTGACATCAATAAAATAGCGATTTAAACCGATCCAAAGCGTAATCTCATCTCGGTTAGTGCCCGCCATGACGGGAATGTTTTTTGCGTAACGCGGCTCGGCTAGCGCTGCCTGTAGACCGACCTCGGGAATGACCACGCCATCGGCGATGACCGCTGGCTGGATATGGCCATCATTCAGTTCGAAATACGACTTCAACAACGCTGACGCACTCACCCCGCGGAGGGTTTCAGCACTTACCGTATCGTTGTCTAGCCCTAGCGCTTCGACTACTTCCCAGCTGCCCCTCGACACTCTGGGATACTGACGCTGGGCGTTGTGCGCCTGTGCTCGCGTGACACTTCGCACATGCCCCGACTGGGCAATCGCACGGTGAAACAAACCATCCGCCATCGGCGAGGCCAATAAACTGAATACGTTGCGACCGCCGGCGCTCTCGCCAAAGAGGGTCACGTTGCCTACATCTCCACCAAACCCACTGATATTGCGCTGAGTCCAGCGCAACGCCTCGATAATATCGAGCGTGCCAAAATTGGCCAGTGCGGGGGCGTCGAGGTCCCTTCCATTGAGTGCCGAATGACTAAACCACCCCAACGGGCCGAGTCGGTAGTTAATGACCACCACCACGACCTGCTGCCGAGCAGCCAGCCGAGCAAAGTCATAAGTCCCCTTATGCCCCGTCAGATTGCTACCCCCATGTACCCAGACCATGACCGGCCAGCGCACTGTCTCTTTTTGACCATTGGGCACATAGATGTCGAGGTACAAGCAGTCCTCGCTGCCGAGATAATCGTCCTCACCCTGGTTCTGACCCGAGGCTTGGCTCTGTGGCTGAGGGCACATCACCGGCTCGGCGAGTGGCTCAACGATCGCATCAACGCGCTCAAATTCGACAGGCGCTTGCCATCGTCGGTCACCGTTAGGCGGCAACGCAAAAGGAATATCGCGGAAGACGCGAGCGCCCTCGGGGCCCATCGCGGCAGAAACGGTGCCACTCGTGGTGCGTACCGTATGGTCCGACCCCGCAACGTTTGACACGGCGGAATGATCCTGAGCCGAGCAGGACAACAAGACTCCCACCAAGAGCCCGCAGAATACTGGGCCTAGCAACATCGTCTTCATAAATTGGCAGCCGCTGATAGAAAAGAGATCATAAGGGCATGATACGCTTTACCATCTCAGTCAGACCAGCCGAGGCGGCCGGGAATCCATGCCGTCTCGCTAAATCACATCGAAAACACCCAGCGGCGCGAGGCGCAGCGTGTTTAGCGCGCCTCGTGCTCAGCCACACTATGCTCGACCCATGCCATCAGAAGCTTATAACCCACCGACAACATGACAGCGCCGACGAAAAGGCCGATTAACCCCTCGGCAGCCAGCCCCCCTAATGCCCCCACCAATACAATCGGCATCGGCGTCTCGACCCCGCGGCCGAGCAAGATAGGCTTCAACACATTATCCGCCATGCCCGCTAAGAATAAATAAACACTACCAACCACATTGCTGACTAGCGACCCATCGCCCACTAACCACAGCCACGCGATCACGGGAATCACGACAAGGGACCCCGGCAATTGCACCACGCCTATCAGCAAAACCGCGAATGCGAGCACACTCGCTCCGGGAATGTCTAAGGCCAAAAACCCAATCCCCAACGCCAATGCCTGCAGGAACGCCACCCCCACCACGCCGTTTGACACAGAGCGCACCGTCGCGACTACCAGCGCGTGAAGCTCCTCACCGCGCTCGTGGTCGGCAATCGTCCCCAACACACGACGAATCTGATGTTCCCCTTGGCTCGCGTTACCCATCATAAATCCAGCCAGCACCAACGCCACTAGAAACAGCAGCAACGTCAATACTGTATTGGCAACAGCACCGAACACCACCTTGCCCCCTGCAATGAGCTGCGGCTGCATCTGCTTCACCGCAGAAACAAGGTCTTCATGAGCGCGATCCCATAGCTCAAATAAGGCGGGACCGATGACCGGCCACTCGGCCACAGCCGGGTCCGCCACGGGCACCGTAAATTGCTGATCGGTTAGCAGCAATGCCCACTCATCAGCATGGTCCGCGAGGGAAATCCCTAATGTCACTAACGGAACACCGATGATCAGAAAGCCACACAACACAAAGACAATCGCCGCCTTACCCTCACTCAAATGCAAACGACCGGCAAGCCATGCGTTCAGCGGATAAAGCGACACCGCAAGAATCACCGACCACAGCAACAAAGGTAAGAAAGGTGCGAAGGTCTCAACACAAAACCAAACGATCGCTAGCAGCAGAAACAAGCGTACATAGACCTGCATTAGATCCTGCGACAGTAGCCTGCGAATCACACTGAAATCATCGTTCACGCTATCCTCCTCACCCGTTCCTGCATCACGTCACGTTATCGCCGTCTAAAGCCGTGCGTTGTTAACGTCCCTTCCATTCGGGCTTTCGTTTCTCGGCAAAAGCGGTCGCACCCTCGATCGCATCTTCGCTGGTGAAGACAGGCTGCGTGTAGCCACCTTGCTTCTCGAATGCCTCATCCTCGCTCCAGTCGCGCGACGCCTTAATGATCGCCTTACTGACCTTGACGGCCATAGGACCGTTCTCGGCAATCCGTTGGGCCAACGCTTTGGCGGTTGCCAACGCATCGCCTTGCGGCGTGATGTGATTGATCAAGCCCATGGCCATCGCGCGCTCCGCGTCCATGAACTCGCCTGTCAAAGCCAACTCCATTGCGACACGGTAAGGAATTTGTGAGGGCAAACGGACCAGCCCTCCTGCCGCTGCCACCAAGCCTCGCTTTACCTCAGGGATGCCAAACTTGGCTGACTCTGCTGCGACGATTAAATCACAGGCAATCGCCAACTCGCAGCCACCCGCCAACGCGTAGCCCTCCACTGCGGCGATCAGCGGCTTGTCCGCTGATCGCTCAGTCATGCCACCAAAGCCCCGGCCCTCAATCTGCGGAAACTCTCCAGAGACAAAAGCCTTCAGGTCCATACCTGCGCAAAAAGTACCACCGGCACCCGTGAGCACCCCGACCCGCAGTGCGTCGTCGGCATCTAGTCTATCCAGCGCGGCGGCTATGCCCTCAGAAACCGATCGATTCACTGCGTTTTTGGCTGCAGGTCGATTAATGGTAATCACGAGGACGCCGTCTGCCGCTTCGGTCAATACAGTTGCTTCTTCAGTCATGGTTGCTCTCCTTTAACGTGGCTGCATCCGGATCCCGCCATCCATTCGAATGCATTCACCGTTGATGTAATCGTTATCGATAATCGCCGCCGCTAGCTGTGCGATCTCCTCTGGCCGGCCCAGTCGCTTTGGGTACAGTACGGACTGAGACAGCGACTCGACAAATTCGGGCGTCAGGCCATTAAACAGCGGCGTGTTAATTAAGCCCGGAACGATGGTATTCACGCGGATACCCAATGAAGAGAGATCTCTCGCAATGGGCAATGTCATGCCGACAATACCCCCTTTACTGGCACTGTAAGCCGCTTGTCCCATTTGCCCCTCGTAGGCAGCAATGGAGGCCGTATTGATAATCACACCGCGCCCGCCATCATCGGTCACAGGCTCATTCTTTGCCATGACTTCGGCACAGAGGCGCAACACATTGAAGCTGCCGGTCAAGTTAATGGAGATGACCTTGTTCCATAAATCGAGGGGGAAGGGACCGTCTTTTCCTAATGTCTTGGCGGCGTTACCAATGCCCGCGCAGTTGACGCAGACGTGAATGGCGCCGAAACCCGCGACCGCCGCCTCAATCCCACTTTTGACCGAAGCCTCATCCACCACGTTAACGTTGGCGAAAACACAATGATCCGCGCCTAATTCGGCGACCATCGCGTTGCCGGCTTCTTCATTCAGGTCAAAGATCACCACTTTACCGCCCGCACCGGCAATTCGTCGTGCCACCGCTTGACCAATACCTGATGCGCCACCGGTTACGACAGCGACTTTCCCATTTACATCCATTACTTCACTCCTCTAACGATTTGATTTTGGTATTAGGAATCCGCCAATCGACGGACAATATTGCGTTCCTCAGCGCGGACGGTGACATGAGCCCCCAATGGGTCTTCATCTCGGAACCATCCCAACAGGGCATCATCTTCAGGGTCTGCTACGCCGACCCAACGACGCTCGTCAGACAACTGCCGGCCCACGACGATGGCACGCGTTTTATCACCCTTCTGCTGTACGGTGTAACTTTCTATTCGCCCAGGCCCTGCTGGCTTTTCAATCGTCTCGACAGGTGTGGCTGGACCCGGTTCGCTAACAGGCTCCGGAAAAGGGCTACTCACATTGGCATAAACGCCTACTGCATGCTTGGAAAGGTATCCACCATTTGCGCCCACAAGCCCATAACTCGGCTCTGATCTAGCCCTCAACCAATGCACCATTTCGGCGATACCATGGGTCGAATAATTATTGCCGGGACCACCAAAAAACGACAGGCCCCCGGTCAACGTCAAAGGGCGCGGGTCATCTAGCGTGACGCCCAAGGCGTCCATTGCACACCACACCGCAATCGGAAAACAAGAGTATAAATCCATCGCGCCCAGCTGATGAGCTTCAATGCCGGCATTGCGCAGCGCCCCATGATAAGCCGCTGTCATCGACTCAGCCTGAGCGAGTGATGGACGATTAAGTACCGCTGGCTCTGAACCTGTGGCGTGACCATGGAGAAAAATAGCTCTATCCGCCACACCCAGCGACTCTGCTGTTTCGTACCGGGTCATCACCAGCGCAGCAGCTTGATTCACCCCATCTTTGGCCACCATCGATTTTAGGTGCGGATCGCTGATCATCCGATTTTTTTGCGATTCGTCACGAATGGCTTCGAGCGTGGCTGGCGCCTCAAACATGGCATAAGGATTACGCGCAGCAACCTCAGCAAAACGAGACATTAACCCCGCTAGCTGGTCTCGGTAGGCCGCCTTATCGAGACCCAATTCACCGCGGCGCGCCTGTTCTTGCAATGGATAAATATCAACCGGCGCAAAAGCACCGTGACGATTCAATTCAGTGTCGAAAAGCAGGTCCATCACCGCTCCTCGATCATCCGTGTGGCCCACTGGATCTTCGTCCCAGTTCACCGTCTGCCCCATGCGTTGTAGATGGCGTGACGTCGCAATCGCCTCCGTGCCGCAAATCATTGCTGCCCGAATCTCACCGTCTCTAATCGCGCTCCCCAATTCGTAAACTAGCCTCTGTGGCTCGTCACCACAGGAACGCGAGTAAATGGCAGACGCATTGGGTAAACCCAGCTGCTGAATAATCGACAGTGGCGGGCTCGTGCTACGCCCAAACGGGGCAATCACTGAAGCCATCGCCTCGGGCACCGAGTCTACGAACAGCCTGACACAGGCCAGTCGGTCTACTAGCGTCGCGAGCGTCTCTTGAGCCCCCGTATCCGCCAGTGCGGCCTGACAGGCCCTGGCCCCCAGTTGCTGCGGCGTCAATCCTACAAATTGATCGTCTAAATGCTCTGTTGCCTGCCCAGCGCCCAGCAGGACGGGGGTGTTGGGATCAATACTCATATCACGCCTGTAATTGGGCCAAACCGGCCTGAGTAATTTCTGAAAACGAGGCGGCACTCAGGGAAGCACCGCCCACTAATGCGCCATCGACGCCGGCACAGTCGAACAGGGCCCGCGCATTGTCAGCCGTCACGCTGCCACCGTATAAAACGGGCACCGCTGCTTCGTTGCCAAAGTGCGATGCGAGCTCACCCTTGATCACGGCATGCATTTCCTCGACCTGTGGGGTCGACGCCGTCAGACCGGTGCCAATCGCCCAGATCGGCTCATATGCCACCAATAGACGCGATGCATCCACCCCAGCGAGCGCGGCTTGGAGCTGATTCGTTACCATCGTTTTGTGATCTCCCGCCTCGCGGGCAGCGTGACTCTCCCCCACACACAGCACAGCCTTTAGACCCGCCTGCTGCGCCGCATGCACTTTCTCCGCAATGAGCGCATCGCTCTCCCCTTGATCGGATCGGCGTTCAGAATGTCCAATGATGACAAACTGACAGCCCCAATCGACCAGCATGCCCGCCGATACCTGCCCCGTGTGCGCGCCTTTTTCCTCTGGTGCACAATCCTGCGCCGCCAAAGCCAATTGGGGTAGCAACTCAGCCAGGAGCTGCAAATAGGGAGATGGCACGGCGACGGCAACCTGCAGGGCGTCTGACATCGGAACGGTCCACTCCTCAGCAAACTGAGCGATCGCCTCTCGGCTGCCGTTCATTTTCCAGTTTCCGATTAAATACAGATGCGTCATAGGGTGTCAGTCGTTGCTATCGCGCGTGAAGATAGCAGACCCTGAGGCAACGATCACGCCCTCTCTACCGGACAATTGGGATCTGCGCCCCATTCCGCCCATGATCCGTCGTAAACCGCAATGGGTCGTGGGTGCAACTCAGTCAACGCCAACGCCAGCAAACACGCAGAAATACCCGATCCACAGGTGGTGACAACCGGCGTTGAGTGATCGACACCCACCGCATCAAAGAGCGCCCTCAGCTCTCCTTCAGACGCCAATACGCCTGGCTCACCGGCTATCACCTTGGCGTAATGCAGGTTGCGAGCACCCGGCATGTGGCCGGGCCGCACCCCGGGCCTTGGCTCGGGCTCTGCGCCGGCAAACCGCGGCGCTGAGCGAGCATCCACGACCATTGCGGAGTGTTGCGCGAGATGTCTGGCCACCTCCTCCTTATCGGCCACCCACTCTGGACAAAACCCAGCTGAGAAGGGACTAGCCGGCACCCCAATGGGACTTTTTGCAGCCGTCGTCGACTGCCCTGCGGCAAGCCAAGCCGGTAGCCCGCCATCGAGCACTTTGACCGACTGGTGCCCGAAAACGCGAAACATCCACCACGCTCGCGGCGCAGAGAACAACCCCTTCGTGTCGTAGATCACCACATCCGTGTCTGCACCAATACCCAGCGCTCGGGCGTGCTCAGTAAACATCGATGCTGTTGGCAACATATGCGGACAAGGATGCGTGGTGTCCGCTACGACATCGATATCAAAAAAATGCGCCCCGGGGATATGACTGGTCACATACTCAGCGCCGGGATCACGCCCATCCGTCGGGAGATACCAAGACGCATCGAGCATCACCAGGTTCTCATCTGACTGTCGCGCTGCCAATTGAGTCGGCGAAATCAATGACGTTGAACAATGCATCACATAGAATCCTCAGTCATCGGAACAGATGAGACAGCACTTCATTCGGGTGCGAAGGCTGAGCGCAGAGGCCAAATTGTAATACCTGGTTTCGTCAATGAAAATATCGACGAATGCCACCGAGCATGGACTATGCACCTCGAAGCACTCGCAAAACCTCAGAAGCAAGGTTTTACATTTGCGTCAGTTTGTTCACAATAGCCCGCCACGCCTGCGCGCGCATCATTTGAGAGGAGAGTCACTATGGCTTTAACGAATATCATCTGCACCGATGGGTTTGAACTCGGCGCCTACGAGGCCGCCCCCGCTGGCCAAGCCAAAGGGGCCGTCGTGGTGATTCAAGAGGTTTTTGGTGTCAACTCGCACATCCGTTCAGTGGTCGACGACTATGCGGCAGAAGGCTTTTATGCCATCGCCCCGGCAATATTTGACCGCCTCGAGCGCGATGTGCAGCTGGACTATTCAGAATCTGGCATGACGAAGGGGATCGAGCTCGCTTTTCAGCGGCTAGAGATGACGCAAACCCTCGCTGATTTGCAAGCCGCAATCGGCCATGCAGCACACCATGGCAAGGTGGGCATTGTCGGATACTGCTTTGGCGGACTCCTCACGTGGCTATCCAGCTGCCAACTAGACAACGTCTCCGCCGCCTCAGCCTATTACGGAGGCGGGATTCCTGATAACGCCGACATCTCTCCCTCTTGCCCTACCATTCTCCATTTTGGTGAGCTGGACGCGCATATCCCGATGGCATCGGTGACCGCGTTTCAAGCACAAAAACCCGATTTGCCGGTACACCTTTATGCGGCCGATCACGGCTTTAATTGTGATCAGCGTGACGCCTATGATGCAACAGCTGCCGCTGCGGCTAAGGCGCGAACGCTGGCGTTATTCTCTGCCGAGCTGGCTGCTTAGGCGGCATCGCTATGAACATCGGCATCATCATCGGGAGTCATCGCAAAGACTCCCAAAGCGCCAAAGTAGGTCGTTTTTTATCGACACTGCTGACGACCCAGTTCGGCGCCGACACCTGGACGCGCGACTTAGGTGCTGACCCACTTCCCCTATGGGATGAAGAGATCTGGAGTGACGGGCCTCAATGGGAACCACTCAAACTGTTGAGCGCGCAGCTAACACAAAGCGATGGGCTCATTGTGGTTGCGCCGGAGTGGCATGGCATGGCCCCCGCCGCCATCAAAAACTTTTTTTTGTGTATTGGCATGCCTGAGCTGGCACATAAACCTGCCGTCGCCTGTGCAGTATCTGCCGGTGAAGGGGGGGCATACGTCATTGCCGAGCTGAGAATGAGCAGCTATAAAAATAACCGTTTATGCTGGCTGCCCGAGCACTTGATTGCGCGTTCGGTCAAGGCCATTTGCAATGCAGACACCACGTTGAATGACGCAGACCTTCAGGCAGCGTTTGGCATGAGAGCGCACTATGCCCTCACGTTACTGCTGGCTTATGCCAAGGCGCTCAAGCCCATCAGGGAAGATACACAAATTGATCACACTCAGTTTATGAACGGGATGTAACGCGTTTCAACTGAGCCCTCTGTAGCCACCACCATAAAAGATGAGAGGGGACGCATCGCGCAGTGTCATATCCAGCACCTCCCCGAGAATAATTTGATGATCTCCTCCGGGATAGGTTGCGTGTGTGGCACAGGTGAAATGGACGTGTGCATCAATCAGCTGCGGTTCGCCCGAAGGGCCCACGATAAAGTGTTCTTCAAGCGCCGCGTGACCACCCCGCTGAGCGTAATGGCTGGATAACGCGGCCTGCTCCTCACTCAAGATACTGATGCCAAAATGAGGGCACTCCGTATAAGTCTGAAGATGATCAGAGGTATCCTGAATACTCCACAGCACCAAAGCGGGTTCGAGCGATACAGAGGAGAAGGAATTGACCGTCATCGCCAGCGGACCCAGGGTTTCGTCTGTCACGGTGACCAGACAGATACCCGTGGCGAATGACCCGAGCGCTTGTCGAAATTGACTTAAATCCATATGCCTTCATCTCTTTATTCACGAAACCACTGCCCTAGCACGCGGGCGTCGATTGACTCGCCAACTCGCGCTCGCTAGCGATCGAGCCCGCCCATTAAGATATATTTAATATCTAGATAATCTTCAATACCGTACTTCGACCCTTCGCGCCCAGAACCCGACCATTTGACCCCACCAAAAGGCGCCATTTCGTTCGAGATAATGCCCTCGTTAATCCCCACCATGCCGTACTCGAGCGCTTCGGCAACCCGCCATACTCGCCCAATATCACGAGTATAAAAATAAGCGGCTAATCCAAATTCCGTATCATTGGCCAGCGCAACTGCCTCGGACTCATCGTGAAATACGGTAACGGGGGCAACTGGACCAAAAATCTCGTTACGAAAAACCGCCATATCCGGCGTCACCTGAGTCAATATTGTCGGTTGATAAAAGCAAGCGCCTAAATCAGATCTCGCCCCACCCAAAGCAACAGTTGCCCCTGCGGCAGTCGATAACGCCACCAGGCGCTCTACGTCATCCACTGCCCCCTCGTTCACCAGAGGTCCCTGATCAGTGTCAGGATCGAGTCCATCACCCATTTTAAGCGCCGCAGTAGCAGTCACCAACTGATCGACGAACTGCTCATAGATCGTATCCTGTACGAGGATCCGATTAGTACAAACACAGGTTTGACCGCTATTTCGGTATTTCGATACCAGCGCACCCGCCACGGCCGCCTCAACATCAGCATCGTCAAACACGATGAAGGGGGCATTGCCGCCCAGCTCCATAGAGGTGCGCTTCAAGGTCTGCGCGCAGTCCTGTTCCAACTGACGGCCCACCTCAGTCGAACCGGTAAACGTGAGCTTACGCACGACCTGACTCTCTGTCAGTGCGGGGCCAATTGCGGATGAAGCGCCCACGACCACATTAACGACACCCGGCGGCACTCCCGCCCGGTGTGCCAACTCTGCCATTGCCAAGGCCGACAACGGCGTCTCAGAAGCCGGCTTAATCACAATGGAACAGCCTGCCGCCAGCGCTGGGGCCGCCTTGCGGGCGATCATCGCATTCGGAAAATTCCATGGCGTGATCGCCGCGACCACACCCACCGGCTGCTTGATACAGATCACACGCTTATCTGCTGAGGGTGCAGGTATCACATCGCCATCGATTCTTTTCGCTTGCTCGCCAAACCACTCCATGAATGCGGCACCATATGCCACTTCGCCCCGGCTCTCAGCGAGCGCTTTACCCTGCTCGATCGTCATAATCCTCGCAAGATCTTCTTGATGCGTCATCATTAACTCAAACCAACGCCGTAACACTTGCGCGCGCTGTTTGGCAGGCTGAGCCTTCCAGGAAGTCATTGCCATATCCGCGGCGGCAATGGCTTTTTCAGTACCCGCACGATCGGTTGTCAGCACCTCTGCGACCACCGCTCCCGTCGCTGGATTCACCACCGGTAACATGCGCCCTTCCCCCTCCTGCCAAATACCGTCAATAAAAGAGGATTTGCGCAATAGCGCGGGATCTGAAAGCTCGAAAGACATATCGTCTCCTTTTTGTTTCGTATCAGTACACTGTGAAAAGCTTGTGAGGTGCCTCACACTCTCTTCCTGCCATGCAATGTGACGACTCAGTCAGCAGGAACGGCGCATCTTAATGTAGCGCCTTGATTAACAACACCATCGATTTAATATCATCGCAAATGCCTTGGGACGACGCTCACTTAACGCCTCGTCTGCGCAGCCCACTGGGCTCCCTAAGCGCCCACACGTTGCCTTAGCGTAAAAGTAAAAACGTTAAGACCAGCGCCGCTAGGAACAGCGTCTCCACGCCTAGCAAAATGACCGGTCTCGGACCAATTTCCATCATATCGCGCAGCGACGTCTTCATACCCAGTGCTGTAATCGCCAGCAGCAACAGTATCGGCGCAATACCCGCCAACGAATGGCTTAACGATGGCGGAATCCATTCCATACTGTTTGCTCCAAAGAGCAACAAAAATCCCACTAAAAATAAAGGCACCGGCGGTATCCGGTGGCTCGCTGTAGGCACACTGCGAGACATCGTCATCCACACCGAGATGACGCCAACAACCGGTATGAGCATCGCCACCCTGAAGAGCTTCACTAATGTTGCGGTGTCGCCAGACTCCAGCGAAACGCTATAACCCGCGCCAACCACTTGAGCAACATCGTGAATAGCTGCGCCGATAAAAAAGCCCATGGCTTGATGATCGAGGGCCACATACTGCCCTACAACGGGATAGAAGATCATCGCAATGGTACTGAAGCTCGCCACCCCGATCACCGTGAACGAGGTCAAGCGTTGCTTATAAGCCGAATCGGGCAATACACTCGCAATCGCCATCGCCGCCGATGCGCCACAAATGGCGACGGCGCCACCGGTCAGCACGCCAAGCGCTCGGTCAACTTTGAGTAACCGTGCACCGATCATGCCCACGACGATTGTCAGCACGATTGCAACCACCAAGAACAAGACAGATTGCCAGCCCAGCTGTGCTAAATCGGTCAACGTCAACCGTAAGGCCAACAGTGCAACCCCCACGCGCAACGCGGGTCCCGCCATCAGATCCAACCCCAACCGCATTCTTTTGATGTCGCTAACAAAATGGCAAGCCATACCCAGCAGCAGCCCTATCAACATGGCAGGCGCGCCATAGCGCGAGGACACCACGGTGGCAGCGACGGCTAAGGCAGCGGATACCGCCACACCGGGCAGGTACTGTTGAAACGGAAAAGCAATCACTGAGTGGCTCCTAACTCTCTCGCCAGCATAACGTTCACCTAGCTAGTTGATATTTTACCATTCACTCTCCGTCAATGGTCATTGGATATCTGATCATGACCGCAAGAACGCACTGGATGCCACTTAACTGGCAAGATCCCTTTGAGCTCAATGCGCAGCTCATGGAAGAACAGCGCATGGTGCGAGACAGTGCCCAGCAGTTTGCCCAAGGCTCTCCGGCGCCAAGAGTGCAAAATGCTTTTCGTCACGAGCAGACCGATGCGAGTCTCTTTGCGGAGATGACGGTAAATTGGCGCTGAGAGCGTCGATCACGGGCGAAATTGTTATGGATGATGTGTTCGTGCCTACCGAAAATCATTTGCCCAATGTAGAGGGACTCAAAGGCCCCTTTGGTTGACTCAACAATGCCCGTTACGGCATCGCTTGGGAGTTTTGGGCGCAGTTTTGGGCGCAGCTGTGGACTGCTGGCATGTCGCGCGCGATGACACCCTAGAACGCACTCAGTTTGGCGCCCCGCTCGTCTCTAAACAATTGGTGCAAGTAAAACTTGCCGATATGCAGACAGCAATTGGGCTGGCACTGCAGGGCTGCCTGCAAGTGGGACGATTACTCTCCGCAGGCGCTATCTCACCCGACCTCATCAGCCTCATCAAGCGAAACTCGTGTGGTAAGGGCGCTCGATATTGCCCGCTCTGCGCGAGATATGCTGGGCGGTAATGGCATCTCGGACGACTACTCTGTGATGCGTCACATGGTGAATTTGGAGGTCGTGAACATCTATGAAGAGACGCATGATATCCACGCACTCATCCTCGGTAAGAGTCAGACGGGACTGTCTGCTTGTTAGAACGCCTGCTTTTTAAAGCGTTTTCCTTCTAAAGCGTCAGCTTCAAATGAATGTGCTGGCGAAAGAGCGGTAAATGTTCGTCCTGCCGATG
>CAJQKG010000018.1 GCA_905478845.1 uncultured Luminiphilus sp. | reverse complement strand
CCTTAATCAAGGCCGCCCAGAACAGCAGAATATTCGTCAGACCAAAAAATCCCCACACCAACATCACGCCAATGACATCAGGAAAGGTGGCCAAATAAAGCCCCCCTAATGCGGTTGCTCCCAACGAGCCTGCCAGGAGTTTACGGGGTTCAAAACGATCCGCTAATGGCCCACCAAAAAAGTAGGCGACCATGGCGATCACACCGTAAGCACTCTGTGCGACACCGAGTTCGGTCGCGGTGAGATCGAATACCTCAAGAAAAGTGGGGCGAAAAAATCGTGTGACGTGATAGGGGAGGGTAAAAATGGCCTCCCCCGCACAAATGAGCGAGAAAATAACCAGGCCTCGCTGCCATTTATTGTCTGTCATCACCAACTGGGCCTGTGATTTTGGGGGCTGCGTGCTGTCAGGCGACCCAACCCAGTAGTGCTTTGATAATCACCACATTGGCGATATCGATAAAGAAGGCACCGACCAAAGGCACGATGATAAACGCCTGGTGACAGGCGCCATAGCGCTTCGTCACCGCAGACATATTAGCCATCGCGGTAGGTGTTGCGCCCATCGAGAAACCGCCGAAGCCGGCTGAGATCACCGCCGCCTCATAATTTTTCCCCATCAGTGGGAACACGACAAAGATGATGAAGGCAATGGCGAGCAGCACCTGAGCACCTAGGATTAACATGAGGGGCCCCGCTAATCCCGCGAGTTCCCATAGCTGCATGCTCATAAGCGACATGGCAAGGAAGGCGCCCAGTGATACATCAGCGATTAACGCGATGGCGGGTGTGCGAGACGGCCATGCGGTGCCAGTAATACGCGGTAGCGACTTGGGTCGTAAATTGCTCATCAAGATGCCTCCGAACAAGCAGCTGACGAATAGCGGTAACTGTACGCCGACGGTCTCGAGTCCCTCATCCATGAGTACGCCAATGATGATGCAAATATGGAGTGACAACACCGCATCGAGAAAATCCATATAGTGAATGTCGACTGGCGCGCTGTCTTCCTTTATTCCGACATCGAGGGTTTCGGCTGTATCGGTGGTTTCGGGTTTTAAGTTATGCCGTTGGATAAGAAATTTAGCGACTGGGCCACCCATCAGGCTCGCCAAAACCAGACCAAAGGTAGCGCAGGCGATACCGATCTCTGCCGCGCCCGAAATGCCATACTTGTCCGAAAAAATGGGAGCCCATGCAATTGAGGTGCCATGTCCGCCAATGAGCGACACCGTGCCGCCCAGAATGCCCACTGCGGGCTCAAGACCAATGGTAGACGCGACACCCACGCCAGTCAGATTTTGGAGCAGCATGAACAGCATGGTCGCAAGCAGCAGTATCAATAAGGGCTTACCACCCGAAAGCAGGTCGCGAAAGCTTGCATTGATACCGATTGTGGTGAAAAAGTAGACCAAGAGTATGTCTCTGGCCCCAAGCGTAAACTCGACACTGATTCCGCCAAAGACGTGTAGCGCGTAGAAGAGTGCGCACATTAGTAGCCCGCCTGTGACCGGTTCGGGGATACTGAATTCGCGGAACGCAGGCACAACTTGATTCAGCCGTTTACCGATAAACAGCACCACAATGCCCAGCGTGACGGTAAGAAAGTGGTCGATCTTAAGTATGCCGTCTAACAATTCCATCATCTTACCTCTCTGGTTGCTTGGGTCGGACGGCTCAAACCATCATCGAATCTGCCCGCTCCGTCAAGTCTCAGTTGTTGATCTGTCACGAAAAGATGAAGCGACAGGATGCTGTTTAGTGAATAATGGGCGGTGTATAAGGTGGTTAACGAAAGTGGCTAACTCGCCACGATGGGCGCTTGGCAGGGCTCTCGTTGGCGGGTACTCGTTGGTGGGTAAAGGTACTGGGGAATGTGACGCAATGAGATTACTTCTTTTACGCTCGGCCGCTGCGGCCTTATCGATGTCGGTATTGTCTGGTGCGATGGCGGACGATTCCGTTGTGTTAAAAGAGACATCGCAATCCGCAAACGCGATTGTGCCGGCTTCTGAATTGAGCTGGCGTCGTCTGCCGCCGCCGGACCATACCTTGGCGAATTTTCGTCCGGGCGAAACGCCGGAGTACTGTTTCGATCGTGCCACCCAACCTTATACCGCCGTCGTAGACACCCACTTTCACCCTAAGCCATTTGGCGGTCCGGCCATGGATGCACAAGGGCTATGGGAAACCTTTGATCGTCTGGGCGTCAGGTTTGTGAATTACTTTGGTATTGGGCAGGTGTTAGCGCTAGAAGCAAACTGTTCGTACTACCTCGACTGCCCCGGCGTCACTGCCGTCCCCAGTATTAAAAATGATTTTATGAATGGACTTGAGGTTGCGGCACATGATCCCGACAAGATTCACATTACGCTGTCGATGACGTTTATTGATCTCGCGCATGCTGAAAATGCCGTAGAGATGATTGCGCTGTATGACCGAGAGTTTCCCGGCATGTTTTCTTGGACCGGAGAACTCAACATTATGAAACAGGCGCTGCTGGGCAATAATGCTGAGCCCGCCACGATCGAGAGTATTGACGAGTGGGGCCCGTTCATGGAGGTGCTCCGAGAGCGAGGTATTCCCATCACGTTACATTCCGATCTGGGCAATAACGCAGATCCCACTGAGTTCTTGTATTTGATGGATCATGTTTTATCACGCTACCCAGACAATAAAATTGTCTGGGCGCATATGGGCCTGTCAAAAGAACTCACGACGATGAGCCCAGCGCAGCACGTTAGGTTAATGGGCGAACGGCTGGACCAATACCCCAATTTACACCTCGATATTTCTTGGGATGTGATTTACAACTCGTATCATCGCTGGGGCGAGATTTTTGTGCCGTTTTTTAACCAATATTCAACCCGTATTTTGCCCGGTTCAGACTTTGTCGCCGCCGACTCAAAAATATGGGAGCAGTATGCGAGCGAGCTTGAAGTCACGAGTCGTGCGTTGCGTGTACTCAATGATGAGGCATTCCGTAATATTGCGCTGGGGCAAAACTACTTCGAATTAATGGACTTGCCCTATGAAGCGCCACCGTTGTGTGGTGTAGCAGAAAAATAAGATTTGAGTGCAGCGAAAAGCGCCGTGTCGAGAGGGGCGGTAATCAGAAGTGTTGTGAGGTTTGCGCTCAGGGGTGGCAGCGGTGGTTAAAAGACATCAAATGATCAATCGACTCTTAGACGCGCTCAGGCGAACGCTCTGGTGCTTGTCGGTGTGCGCCATATCGATGGGTGCCGCTGCGCAAGAGCCGCTCGGTGATGAAGAGCGGGACGACGACGATGAGCCCAACCAGCACTCGATTATTGAACCGATTGGTACCGAATCTGACCGCTCACAATGGTTTTTTGAGGGCGCCGAGCTGGTGCTCAAACCACGAACCTATTATCTGCACCGAGATTATGATGCGGCCAATACGCGGGAAGGACTCGCCTTAGGTGGTGCACTGGAATTCCGCTCA
>CAJQKG010000017.1 GCA_905478845.1 uncultured Luminiphilus sp. | reverse complement strand
GTCTGGGTCGGTCTGGGCCGGTCTGGGTCGGTCTGGGCCGGTCTGGGTCGGTCTGGGTCGGTCTGGGTCGGTCTGGGTCGGTCTGGGTCGGTCTGGGTCAATGCGGGCTGACTGGAACGCCGAGCCAATCTCAGTGTTCGGAGCGCAAATCAGTCCTCTCTACCGACTTCAGCCGATCAATTTAGTATGATTTAGGCTGCGCCGAACGAGCCTCAGACTGGGCGCCACAAAAATAGTATTCTGAGGTTCGGTAACTTTCCCAAGGTTGTAAAAGGAATCACGAGTATGTCCGAGCAAAAAACGAACTATGACGATGTGAAGCAATACCGTCTCGATCCTGAGCGCGAGCAGGAGCTGATCAAGTGTGCGGGAGAGTGCACGTTCTGCTGGGCCAACAAAGCGGGGCACCCGCTGGGGGTGACCAGCGCTTATGTGCCAGTAGACGGCAAGATCTGGATGACGGCCACTCGCGAGCGTGTGCGCATTAAGGCGATTGCCCGGGATGGACGTTCGGCGGTGGTCATGTCGAGCAAAGGTACCCATATGGGAGGGGGTAAAACCGTCACTTATAAGGGACATACTGTGATCCATGATGATCGTGAGACGAAGCTTTGGATGTATAACTTGCTCGCAATGGGTATGGCGAAAGTTGAGGATTCCGATAACGACTTCACCATGGGATTAGATACTGATCTGTTTGTGAAGTTTTTAGACACTCCCGAGCGGATAGTGCTGGAATTCACGCCGGAGATGTCGATTCCTTTCGATGGCGATAAAATGGCAAAAGGCACCGCAAAGGCCTATGCAGAATTTGCAGCAAGGGCGTCAGCGGAGTGACCCTGCGACGACGGGTTAGCCCAGTAGGTTAATCCGTCGTGATCACCTGTACCAACTCTAAAAAAGTTCCGTCTGGGTCTTTAAAACAGAAGAATCGCGCGTGGCTGGTTTCAGACATGGCGACATTAACCGGCGCCGAAACCACCTCGACCCCTTGGTCCACTAGATAGGCATAGTCGGCATCAATATCAGCACTGGCCAAGGCCACCCGCGAGAGGCCGGGCCGATGCAAATTGGGGTAAGGGGACGAGTCATCTCTTGGTGATTTCCACTCGAGCAGATCAATCACCATGCGTTGCTGGGCATTCTGTAGCTCCATCAAAGCGCCTTCTACCTGATAGCTGGGCATGCCCACCGCATTGGCGATTTCAGTGGTATTCGTTTCAGGGACCGGCCAGTACACTTTGAAGCCCAGCATCTCGTAAAACACTTTTGATTTTTGAAAATTACTGCAGTTAATGTTGATGTGCACCATGCCGGTGATATGCATCAGTGTGTCCTCATTTATTAGACTGAATTATTGCTTAAATGACCGTGTCGCCATTGTCGATCACCATCTCAGTGCCGGTGACATGCTTCGACTCATCTGACATCAAATAGACGATCATCTGTGCGACATCGTCTGGCTCACCAATACCCATTGCTTTGCGTGTTTTTTCTGGGTCTTCCTCGGCTAGCAAGTCAGTGCCGAGCAACGTCTTCAGTGCTGTGTGCACCATAGGTGTGCTGATGGATCCTGGGTGCACTGAGTTACAGCGTATGCCCAACCCTGCTTGTCGGCTATGAACCGCAATTGATTTGGTCATAGAGCGAATGCCCCCTTTCGCCGCCGAATAGGCGAGATACGGTCCGAGCCCTATCAATGCTGCGGTGGAGGACATATTGACGATAGAGCCGCCGCCACTTTGCTTCATGAGTTTAATCGCTGACTGGCATCCCCAAAACGTGGCATCGAGGTGGATGGACATCACACGTCGCCACATGTCCGTCGTGGTGTCTTCGATCGTCGCGATCGGTGCGATACCTGCGTTATTGACTAAGCCGTCGAGGCGGCCAAATTGTTGTTCAACCTGTCCCATGAGCTCATTCCACGATGCCTCATTACTGACATCTTGCCTAAAAAACGTAGCGCCAATGTCTGATGCATGGCTTTGGCCCGCTTCCGTATCGATATCAGTCATCACGACCTTTGCACCTTGGTTGACCAAGGCACGCGCATCAGCGAGCCCTAATCCTGAGGCTGCGCCAGTGATCACGATGACTTTGTCTTTCACTCTATCCATGGGGTTTTCCATTTATCGCTGAATAAACATCGTACAGGTGCCACATACGAAATAGGGGTGTTGCGCTGACGCAGCTGTCTCAGTACGCCGTGATTGAACAGTGTCGTCGCAATTGGCGCCTCACTCTACCCGAAAGCCGGTCCAATCCGCTCTCGCTAGCCGGCACTGCTTGCGGTAAAACGGAAAGCCACCAAACCAAAACAAGGTATTGCGCGGTTTCCCTTCGATGTTATCCCCCATGTAGTAGTTTTCGGATTGGGGGTAGAGCGTGTTGTTGCCGATGTCGTTGGTGAGTTGCACATACTGTGCCTCGGCCTCGGGTAAGGGCTCGATCACCTCGATATTGTCTGCCTTGAGATCCGTAATCAGATCGCAAATAAAATCACACTGATACTCAGCGAGCAAGATCGGATTATAAAAGGGACTGTGTGGGCCATTGATCCAAAAGAAATTGGGGAACCCTTCCGTCATCATGCCAAGGTGGCTGGTGAGACCTTCCGCCCAACGCGCTTTCAAGGTCAGATCGTCACGACCGCGGATGTCGATGCGATCCATAGCGCCCGTCATCACATCAAAGCCGGTCGCAAAAATAACGGCATCCAGTGGGAGTTCCGTGTCGCCTACAACGAGGCCCTGTTTGGTAAATCGATGAATGGGCGCTTCCAGTAAATCAACGAGTTCGACATTGGATCGATTGAACGCCTCGAGGTAACGCGTCTCTGGGGACAGTCTGCGGGTGAGGATGGGATACTGCGGACAGAGTTTTTCAGCGATCACCGGATCGTCAATGCGCGCTCGGATTTTTTCTCGAGCAAACTCCGCCAGCGTCTGATTGGACTCCATGTTCAGCAAACTATCGGTGAAGGCGTAATAGGGAGAGAGCCCACCCGAGGCCCATCGATTTTCATATTCTGCCCGCCGCGCTTCATCGCTGACTTCCAGTGCAGACAGCGTGGGTGGAGGAGAGAGATCTGAGTGCACTAGGGTAAACCCAGAAAAAGAATTGCGCTGTCGTTCTCGCAATTCGGCATATTGCGCTTTCATTTTCGCCGCTTGCTCAGGGTCGACCGGCCGGTTTTGCAACGGAATCGTGTAAGCGGGGGTGCGTTGCAATACGTAAAGCTGGCCCGCCTCTTCGGCGACTTCTGATATCACCTGAATGCCACTCGAGCCTGTGCCGATCACGGCGACGCGCCTATTCTCAAAGTTTGGCTTCTGTGCTGGCCAACGACTGGTGAGGTACTGCTCGCCCGTAAAGTCCTCAAGTCCTTCAAAGCTGGGTTCAATGGGGGCCGAAATCAGACCCGTTGCCATGATACAAAAGTCCGCAGTGACCTCGTGTCCCTGATCGGTCCGTATCACCCAGTGTCGCTGTGACGCATCGAAGACTGTCGACGTAACACGCGTGCTGTGGACAATGTCTGAGCGCAACTCGAAGCGATCCGCCACATAATTAGCGTAGCGTTCGATTTCGGGCTGGCTCGCATAACGCTCGCTCCAATCCCACTCTTGCTCGAGCTCTTTGGAGAAAGAATAGGAGTACTCGACACACTCAATATCGACGCGGGCGCCGGGGTAGCGATTCCAATACCAAGTGCCGCCGACACCGCTCCCTGCCTCAAAGCACATCACCGACAAACCCGCTTGGCGAGCTCGGTGAATCATATAGAGACCCGCAAAACCCGCGCCAACAATGACCATATCCAGGTGTTGGCGTGGTGAGTGAGATGGCATTGGGCCTCCGATAAAAAAGGCCTCGCGGCCGTTTATACCGGTCCTAGCGGCCGGCAGTGTGAAAAAAGGGGGTGTTGCGGCGAGGAACTATACGTTACGCAGAGCTCGCAAAGCCAGCGCCTTCACGTCAAAGATTCGATAATCGTAGTCGGTATCGCGTGCGAGATTGAGCGTGTGGTAGGAGGCGAAGTCACTGATTACGTGAGTCAGTTGCACGATGTGTTTGTTGATGAGGCCCCCAGTCTCTTCTGCAGACAATGATGCGAGCTCGCGCAGAACTCTACTCGAAAGACCCTATTTAGGGGGCACTAGACGTTGCTATTGCGGGCATTACAAGCAGGTCAGCTGAGCCCCGAGACTGCCTGACAGCCCTTCCTCTGCGATATCAATTCCATTCGTGCGTTAGAAGGCAGGAATACCGGTTTGGCTGCGGCCAAGAATGAGGGCGTGAATATCGTGGGTGCCTTCATAGGTGTTCACCACTTCTAGATTCATCATGTGGCGCATCACGGGGTATTCGTCAGAGATACCGTTACCGCCCAACATGTCTCGTGCTTTACGTGCGATCTCTAATGCTTTGCCGCAAGAGTTTCGCTTGATCAAGCTAATGAGGTCTGGGGAGATTCTGCCAGCGGACAGCATTTGCCCGGCGCGCAAGCATCCCTGCATCGCCAGGGATATATCGGTTTGCATGTCGGCCAGCTTCAGTTGTATGAGTTGGTTGGCTGCAAGGGGGCGCCCAAATTGCTGCCGATCAAGAGTGTATTGTCTCGCTGTGTGCCAGCACGTCTCGGCGGCACCGAGTGTTCCCCAGGCGATGCCATAGCGTGCGTTATTGAGGCAGCCGAAGGGTCCCTTGAGACCCTGGACATTAGGCAGCAGGTTCTCTTCCGGGACAAAGACCTCGTCCATCACAATTTCGCCCGTAACCGACGCGCGCAGCGCCAGTTTGCCTTCTATTTTGGGGGCGCTTAGACCCTCCATGCCTTTTTCCAGAACGAAGCCGCGGATGATGTCGTCATCGGTTTTCGCCCAGACAATAAAGACATCAGCAATAGGGGAATTGGAAATCCACATTTTTGC
>CAJQKG010000016.1 GCA_905478845.1 uncultured Luminiphilus sp. | reverse complement strand
TAATCACCGAGGAGGCGAGTAACGCGGTGATTAAGTTAATCCCTAACCACGTAGCGCGTCGCGGCGCCGACTGCCACACGGGTGCGAAAGTATCCTCTTCGGCAAGCCCCACTAGTGAGGTTAACGAGTGATCTGCCTCTTCGCGGATAACATCGACCACATCGTCGATAGTAATCCGACCGAGTAGTTTACCCATACTGTCTACCACTGGCGCGGAGATCCAATCGTTGCGCTCAAACCGACGAGCGACCTCTGTTGCGGTGGTTTCTGCGTCGATCGCCTCTTGATCTGTAATCATCATCTCTCTGACTGATACAGCGGGATCGGACACCAACACGGTCCCAAGAGGCAGCAAGCCAACGAATCGATCGTTACGATTGACGACAATGAGGTTGTCCGTATTAGCTGGAATTTCACTATGCCGGCGCAGATAGCGGAGCACCACATCGAGTGTCAGATCAGCTCGAATGGTGATGGTATCGGTACTCATCAGACCACCGGCAACATCCTCGGGAAAGCTCAGCACCTTCTGCAATCGCTGCCGGTATTGTTCATCCATAATCGCCAATACGCGACCCGTTACCTCGTCTGGCAGTTCTTGCAGAATATCGGCAACGTCATCATCATCGAGTTGTTCTACGATTTCTGCGAGTGCTTCTGGTTCGCGATTAATCAGTGTTGCGCTACGCAGTTCATCCGGCAGCTCATTGACGACCAGGGCTTCCTGATCGGCACTGAGCAAACCGAGTAACACTGAGCGGTAGTCAGGAGGAGAGGAGCTGATGAGGTAGGCGACGTCCCCTGGCGACATTTCAGCAAGAATGCCGGCCACATCACCCAACGTTCCTGAGCGTAAAGCGCGATCAAGACGTTCAGTTTTGTTGGTGAAGTTAGCGGGTGAATTCACTTAGGGCCTCCCTTGGCGACCCCATTATCCGTACCCACTGTCTCAGGTCCACACAGCAGAAAGGATTTGTGACTTATTCCAATTCGCCAAAGCCCGTTGCGAAAAGCCGCTCTAGTGCGTCACGAGCGAGTGATTCATCACTCCCTTCAATGCGCAGTCCCAGTTCCGCGCCGACGGGCGCGGCGAGCATTAATACCGACATAATACTCTTCGCATCAATTTCTTTATCGTTGTATTGCAACCAAATGTCACTCGAAAATCGACCGGCGCACTCAACAATTTTAGCGGCAGGCCGCGCATGTAGCCCCAGTGGGTTAATGACCTTGATGAGTTTTTGACTCATGTTATCTCAGCATGTTTTAGATCACGGTGCCTGATCAATGCATGTGGAAATGCCCCCAACAGGTCCTTGTGTATTTTATCGGCGAGGTAGACCGATCGATGCTGCCCACCGGTACAACCAATTGCGATGGTCATATAGCTGCGATCACATTGATTAAAATCAGTCACAACGCCGCTGATAAATGCGCGCAGTCTTTCATAAAAGACTGAGCATCGCTCCTCGCTGTCCAAGTACTGTTTCACTAACGTATCCTGACCGGTCAGCTGGCGTAATGCTTCTTGCCAATAGGGATTGGGGATTGCGCGGGCATCGAAGACAAAGTCTGCATCGGTCGGCACGCCTCGTTTAAAGGCAAAGGATTCGATCATGACCGAAAGCCCATCCCGCTGCTCTACGATCCGAGTTGTGATGGTGTCGCGGAGTGCGCGGGGCGTGAGATCCGTCGTGTCAATCAGAAGATCGGCTTGGGCGGCAATGCCCTCGAGAGATTCTCGCTCTTTCGCAATAGCCTCTGGTAAAGAACTATCGTTGTTGGCTAGGGGATGCCGACGACGGGTCTCGCTGAATCTTTTGATTAACGAATAGGGCTGTGCGTCGAGGAAGATAATCAGGCGATCGGGTATTGCAATAAGCTCCTTCAGGGCGCTCTGTTGACCGCCCGACTCCATTCTAAACGCTCTCGCATCAATACACGCCACGACGCCATGAAAACGATCGTGAAATGGGCTCTCGAGTACTTCGTCGATGAAATGTGGCAGAAGGCGAGGGGGTAAATTGTCGACACAATAATACCCTTCGTCTTCCAGTAGTCTCAGTGCCGTACTTTTCCCTGCTCCGGAGCTGCCGCTTATGATGATGATTCGGGGCATTACGCGGTGTTTCCGCACAATAATAGTTGCTGTAGCGCTTCAGTGGTTTTTGCTGCTCGCAACGCAGCACGCATGTCTGAATTGGAAAAAAGGGTGGCGAGACGAGACAGCAAGTCTAAATGCGCCTGGGTGGCCTCTCTGGGGACCAATAAAATAAAGACGATATCGACAGGGTGGTCATCGAGGGCGGAAAAATCGATGGGATCTGCCAACGTGAGCAGGCAACCGACGGCTTCCGTGCAGAGATCGACTCTGCAATGTGGTATCGCGACCCCTTCGCCAATAGCTGTACTACCTAGCTTTTCTCTACCGAGCAGTTCTCGATAGATGGCCTCGCTGGGTAAGTCGAAGGTCTCTGCGATGGCTTCAGATGCACGCTCAAATAATCGTTTTTTACTGGGTAGCGATGTCTGACAGAGCGTCAAAAAATGTTGCGATGACATGTCGAGCGAAGTGAGCATCAATCAGTGGCCTCGATGCTTTCCCTTGTACTTAATGACCTGCCGATCGAGCTTATCCGCTAGCGAGTCGATGGCGAGGTACATATCGTCCGACTCGGAGGACGCAAAGAGATCGGCACCGGCTAGATGTAAGTTCGCTTCAGCTTTGTGTTGGTGCTTTTCGACAATCAACGTCACCTCTATTCGGGTAATTTGCTGTTCGTGCCTCTGGATGGGCGAAAGCTTATCTTCCACGTGATCGCGAATAGCCTGCGTTACATCGAGATGGTGTCCGCTTACTGTGAGGTTCATATCGCATTCCTTTGTCGGTAGGCCATGTCTTCAGTTTAGCCGTTTGCGCTCATTTGAGGGAGGGATATTAAGTTGCTCTCGATATTTCGCGATGGTTCTTCTCGCCACAGTCATCCCTTGCTCCTTGAGTAGCAGGCATAACCTCGCATCACTCAATGGCTTGCGGACATCTTCGTCAGTGACTAATTGCCGAACAGTAGCTTTGATCGCAGTAGAGGAGGCGTCCTCGCCATCATCGCCGGTGATGCGGCTTGAAAAGAAATACTTCAGCTCGAAGGTCCCACGGGGGGTGTGCATATATTTTTGGCTGGTCGCTCGTGAGACGGTAGATTCATGCATCTCCACTTCAGAGGCGATGTCAGCCAGTATGAGGGGCTTCATACCGATTTCACCTTGCTCCAAAAAAGATCGTTGATGTTCAACAATTTTTGAGGCGACCTTTAAGAGCGTCTCATTGCGACTTTGGAGGCTTTTCATAAACCAGCGCGCCTCTTGTAGATGCTCCTTTGCATAGCCTCTGTCACTTGCCGAACCCTCACTCAGCATCGCGACGTAATGTTCATTAACGCGGAGCTTGGGCGAAATATCGGGATTGAGTTCAACCTGCCATCGGTTGTTGTGCTGTCGCACAAAAACATCAGGCGTGACATATCCCGTTTGCTCGCCACCAATACTCGCGCCCGGAGTGGGGTCGAGTGAGCGAATCAGCTGCATCGCACCCTCGAGTTCTGATTCTTGAGCGCGTAGTTTTTTTGCGAGCTGGCGCAGAGGGGCCGTGGGGAGCTGGCTAAGATGCCGACTGACTAGCGCACCGGCAACGTCTCTAAACGGCGTGGTTGACGGCAGTTGACGGAGTTGTATGAGCAGACATTCACGCAAATCCTCTGCAAACAAGCCCGAAGGCTCAAAGTGTTGGAGTCGATGCAGTACTGCCAGCACTTCCTCTACATCGATCTCGTCCATCGATAGGTCGGAGTGAATATCTTCGGGCGTCTGTGTCAGCCGGCCATCCGCGTCAATGGCATCGATGAGCGCGAGGGCGATGACGCGATCGATATCTGAAAATCGAGTCAGATTGAGCTGCCACAGTAAATGCTCCTGTAGGGAGCTCTCTTCGCAATCCTGCTCCGCAAAATGAGGGTCTGTTTGATGATGAGTCGGGGGTGTTGCAGCGGAAGGGAGGCTGTCTTCCCATGTCGTATCGACAGCGAGTTCTTGTGTGTCCTCATCAGCATTGGTGGTGGCGGAGAAATCAATATCCGGTGACTCGATATTGTCGTCGGTATCGTGCTCCAGCAAAGCGTTAGATTCCAATGTCTCGTCAATGATTTGTTGTAAATCTATGGTGCTCATTTGCAGCAGTTTGATTGCCTGCTGGAGTTGTGGAGTCAGGACTAATTGTTGTCCGAGCTTGAGCTGTAGCGCCTGTTTCATACCACTTAGAACGGCTGGAGGGACCGTAAGTGTATCCCTGCACCGTTCAGAAGCAAGCAACTTGGCAAGGAAATTGCTAGATGAACTGTGGGAGGAACTGTGGGAGGAACTGTGGGAGGAACTGCGACAAGAACTCCAAGTGGTACGACGAATAAAGACCGTTAAGCGGCGCAGGGGGTGTTAGGGCATCAGGTTAATCGGATGGGCGTGGAGCGGAGAGTCAGCTGGATTGATTACAGAGAGAACCCCTCTCCGAGGTAGGTTTGTCGCACTTTGTCATTGGCTAATACGTCTGAGGGTAGTCCAGAGGCAATAACGTGTCCCTCGCCCACGATGTAGGCTCTTTCACAGATATCGAGGGTCTCGCGCACATTGTGATCGGTAATGAGCACCCCGATACCGCGGTGTTTTAGATGAGTGATGATGCCTTTGATGTCCGAGATGGAAATGGGGTCCACTCCCGCAAAGGGTTCATCAAGCAAAATCACTGTCGGTTCAGTGGCCAATGCACGGGCTATCTCTACCCGCCGCCGTTCACCGCCGGATAGTGCTTGCCCGAGCGCGTCAGCGAGATGACCGACATTAAACTCATCCAGCAGGTCCTCGGCTACTTTGAGCCGGGTTTTGCGGGTGAGATCAGATCGTGTCTCGAGGATTGCCAATAAATTATCTTTGACCGAAAGTTGTCTGAAAATCGAGGCTTCCTGCGGCAAATAGCCAATCCCTGATCTGGCTCTTTGGTGCATCGGTAGTGTCATCAGTGAGCGATCATCGAGCCGAATATCGCCCGCATCTGCATTGACTAGACCGACAATCATATAAAAGCAGGTAGTCTTACCTGCGCCGTTTGGACCCAATAGCCCGACTATTTCTCCCGCACTGACCTCTAACGAGACGTCCTTGACTACGGGTCGGCCACCGTACGCCTTAGCAAGATGATGGGCGCTGAGTGTGCTAGTCATTGGCTGCTTCAGAGCGAAGATTTTCGGGCGGAATCACGACCTCAACGCGTCCGTCGCCGCCCGAGCCCGCGTTACCGGCCGCTTTGACTGTGCGCTGGCTGACAATGTAATCGATGTGATCGCCAGAGAGAGTTGATCCATCTTGCTTGATCTTGGCCTCATCCATCAGCCTTACTAGGTCCTCCGATCGCCTGTATTCAATCCGCAGAGCCGATGCCTCAACGGGAGCTTGCTCCGGTGTAGGTTGCTGTATCAGCGTGGCGGGCTGTCCCGTGGCTAGGATGGCATCCGCTCCTTTGGCGTCATGGCGGATCGCAATGCGATCTGCGGTAATACGCAGTGATCCTTGCGTTAACACCACATTACCCTCGTATCGTGTTTCTCCCACCATTTCATCTCGCACGGCTTCGTCCGCTTCGATTTGAATGGGTTGGTCACGATCTGAATCGAGTGCACTGACATAAGGGGTTGCAAGTAGCAGCCACGCCAACACCACTCCACTGGCGATACAAACGTTTTTATTCATACTGAGTTCTGACATTTCCCTTCAGTGTTGCGGTATTGGCAACCAAATCCAGCTCAAAACCCGCCCCAGTGGTTTTGCTACCCCGTCCGGTGAGTGATACTGCATCATGGCC
>CAJQKG010000015.1 GCA_905478845.1 uncultured Luminiphilus sp. | reverse complement strand
ACCGAATGATGCGCTAAAACACGGGGCCAATATGTGTCTAGCGTCGCGCTCTCACATTCTGCATCGCGAAAATTCGGCTATCTTTCCCGATCGGTCGCGTTTGTCGCGGTTCACTCAGTCGACGTGGTCTGCGTTACCCTCACACAGAGCTGTGGCGGGCGATCGACGCGGTACACGGTGTCGGGGTGGAACAGGCCACACTGGGCAGTCCGATGTCGCTCAAGCGCCAGGGCATAGAACCGCGCGACCCAGCCTGCCTAGATGATCGCTGATAGCCGCCAGGCAGGTAGGTTATTCACGTTATTGAAGCCAGGGCATGATGAGTCGATGCACATTGACGCGCACTTTTAAGCGGGAGGCCAGCATAAAAAGCCCACCCAGCTTGCGATGAATATAAGCTACGTCTACCGGTGGAGCTTGCCAGAACTCGCGATAATCCTTTATGTCCTCACCGCGGGCTACCAACTCACTCGGTAACGCGGTATTGCCAAAATCATAAGCCGCGTCTATCGAAAGCGGCTCCAGCACCATTTCGGCTAACTCGAGCAATGTCTCGTAGAATGGCGAGCCCGGGGGCCCCAGTTGATAACCAATGCGCTCGGCCGCCGACACCATGCCAGCACGATTCCCTGCTACGGTGGCTTTGAGTAGATCCCGATACGCGCCGGTAAATGCCGCCTTAAAACGTCTGGAAGCACCAAAATCCAGCAAGATAACCTGCCCGCTATCAGGGTCGTAGCGGTAATTGGCAAAATTGGGATCGGTTTGCACCAAGCGCAGCTCAAACATCTCGACCAGTAACAACTCAAAGAGCAACGACCACACACGATCGCGCTCGTCTTGATCCTGGTGAATCACCTCCTCAATCGGCACACCGGGCACATAAGTCATGCCGAGCACGCGCGAGGAACTCAGCGCAGGAATCACGCGCGGGAGTAAGAATCGCTCGTCATCACCCAGTGCTCTCACAAAAGCATTGAGGTAACGAGCCTCCTGCTCATAGTCGGCTTCTTCGCGTAACTGCGCCTTCACCTCGGCCAACATGGGCGTAATGTCCATGTGCTTCGGCAGTAACCCAGAGACCCGCAAGAGCGTGGCAAGATTATCCACATCGGAGTCGATACTCTCTCGAACACCCGGGTATTGCACCTTCAGCACGGCAGCGCGGCCATCGCGCGTGGTCAACCGGTGCACCTGACCAATCGAGGCGGCAGCGAAGGGCTTGGGTTCAAAGTGCTTCAGCTTTTTGACATAGTCTGCGCCGAAGGCACCCGCTAACACCTCGTCAAGCTGACTGTCGGGCATGGTGTAAGCCGCATCTCGCAACGTGGCAAGAATGTCGGCCAACTCTCGGGGCAAGAAATCGCCGGTGTCCATCGAAAAGATCTGCCCCAGCTTCATCGCGGCACCGCGCATCTCGGCAAGCCGCTGGGTCAGTCTTGAGGCATTAGCAGGCGTTAACAGTAGGTCTCGTGCCTTAGGGCGACGACCGGAGGCCACTTGCTTGACTCCCTCTGCGAGCATACTGCCTGCCACACCACTCGCAAGGCGCGCAAACTTACCAAAGCGTCGCGCACGGCCCCTAGGGACCGCCTGACTGTTGCCTGTCATACGCTCCCCGCCGCTTTCTGCCTGGCACTGGGTTGATTGGGCACGTAAGCGTCAATAAAGGGGGCGGCAATCTCAGCGCCGTTGAACTCGGCGTCCAGCACGGCAATAAAGGTGAACACACCCGTGAGTTTTCGCGCCACCATCGCAAAGTCGCCACTGGGAATCGCAAACTGCCGGCTGGTCATCGAGCGAGCCACATGGCGCCCCGTGCGGTTGATCAACTCCGAGCGGCCCCAGCAATATTCGCCGTGGCTATTGAGGTACTCGACCGGCAACTGGTCAGCTGGTCGCAGGGGCTCGAGTAAATTGGTCACGAAGGTCTTAAACGTCTGTTGCGCATGACTCGCTGCATCAGACGGCAGACAACCGAGGCGTGTTAGCGCATCAATCAACCGTCCGTCGTCGCCCTTGAGTCCTGCCACAATGGTGTCGCACAGCGCCCTGCGTACCCCATCATCCAGCGCCATGACCGAACCAAAATCGAGCAAGGTAAGTTCATCCCCGCTGTCACTGATCAAGTAATTGCCAAAGTTGGGGTCAGTCTGCACCAGCCCGAGATCAAACACCTCGATAAAAAACAGCTGCAACATCAGGCGCCCAAGCGCATTCCGCGTGTCTTGAGGCAATGCCGCTACTGCTGCCGAACCGGCTCGATGCCCCTCAACGTAGTCCAGCGTTAACACCTGAGCGCCGCAATACGCTTGCCAGAACTGCGGCACTCTCAGCGCTACTTGAGTCTCGGTCAGGTGAGCGTGATGTGCCAGGGCGCTCGCGACTGCCTGTGCCATGGCCTGTTCTCGCGGATAGTCCATTTCGGCGTGGAGCTGCTCATGAAGCGTCGTAAGCCAACTATCGAAGTCGCGGCTAGCGGGTATCCAGCGCGCCAGCCGCAGCATGCGCACCACCGCGTTAAAGTCCTCATCCAGCACTGCGGCAAGTTCAGGGTATTGCGCCTTGAGCACCACTGCTTGCCCAGTCGCTTTAATGCGCGCGCGATGCACCTGCGCCAAAGACGCTGCGGCCAAGGCCTCAGGCTCAATGTCAAGCTCATCAAACTGCGCGCCTAACGCCTCGCGCAGGTATGGCCCCATTTCAGTCCACGGCAGTGGCT
>CAJQKG010000014.1 GCA_905478845.1 uncultured Luminiphilus sp. | reverse complement strand
GCGTGCATTGCAGACAGGCGCTCCCTTTGCGGCGATTCGGGGAGTGTAGTTGCACCACGATGCGCGTTTCATCGAGCTACCCTCTCCGGAGGGCTTGGCGCAGCGTTCCGAGTGGCTGCAACAGGCACTGGCCTCCAACTGGTCCGCCTTACCCACGGCCGTTCATGATTGGCGAGATAGCACGTTTATGGCCTTGCAGGCGTTATCAACCCCCACGGTGATCTTCACGCATTTCTTGGTCATTAACAGTATTGCGGCGGTGGTCTCAGACGAGGAGGCCGTGGTGCAGTGCTTGCCGGCCAATGGTTCGATACATCACCTACAGATAGACGGAACCCGGTGGCGCTGGGCATCACGCGGGGCCATGCTAGAGAGCATCGTCAACTAGTCTCGTTTCACACGCATCAGCGATTCTTGCGCTGTCGAGGCGAGCAGGATGCCGTCTTGAGACCACAATGAGCCGCGGCTATAGCCTCGACTCCCGCCTGACCACGGCGTATCGCAGTCATACAGCACCCACTCATCCATTTTGCCGTGCTGATGAAACCAGATCGCATGATCAAGACTTGCCGCCATAAAATGTTTCATCGGGTTTTGATGCGGGTGGGGGTAAAAGACGGTACTGAGCAGCGAGATGTCAGAAATCATGGCGAGTGCAGCCTGATGCATCCCTTTATCCTCGGGGAGTGGCCCGACGACACGCAGCCAAGACTGTCCCATAGGAGGTTGCGCTTCTGCGCGATATTCGGTGATCCGTTGTCGCTGGATTCGATATAGATCCATTAAGTTAGGGTCGCCCGGTCGCGTCGTTGCACCTCTAAAGCCTGACAGATCGTCTGCCTCTGGCTGCGGAGGCGGCAGTGGCGGCATGTCGAAGCAGTGAGACACGCCTGCTTCTTCAATGTGGTAACTGATCGATGTATTGAAGATCGCTTGGTCGTGCTGACGCGCCACAACCCGGCGCGTCGAGAAGGAGCGGCCATTACGAATCGGGTCGACGTCAAACTGGATGGGTTCGTGAGGGTCACCCGCGCGCAAAAAATAGGCATGCAAACTATGCGCTTCGAGCGACGCCGGCACCGTTTGGTTGGCGGCCATGAGGCACTGAGCCACCACTTGCCCTCCAAAAATACGTTGCTGGGGGAGCAGACTCTCCCCCACAAAGGCGTACTCATCGGTTTGCCGCGGAGTGATCTGTGCTAGTACGTCGGTAAAGCGATTCACAACAAGGTCCTTATGAGGCGGCGGGCGCCAGCCCATGGAAAAAAAGCGCGCAGTAATCAACGGCGCTTTGGTCAATGGAATCGATGGCTTGCCATTCGTTGAGGTCGATCGCCGCATTGAGCGTGCCGGTGAGTAACTGAATGACGATACCTGCTGGCAGCGCTCGAAATTGGGAGGCTGCCGTGGCCGCGGTGATGAACGTTTCCAATGTGGTATGGACGGCGTTCAGTCGATCGAGTAACCGCCGCCGTACCTCGGGAGGTAGCGCCGTAATAGAATTAAAGTGGATCAGCGGCCCCTGATCGGAGTTTTGTAGGCTAAAAATAAGGCGCATCGCGACATCGAGGCGAGCGGCAGGTGACGCGTCGATGTGCTCTACGTGGGTGATAACCTGTTCTAATTGATCTAGCGTGTAGTCATAACACTGTGTGAGCAGCGCTTCCTTATTTGCGAAGTGATAATAAAACGCGCCCTTGGAGACATTGAGTTGCTCGACAATTTCGTCCAACGAGGTGCCGCTGAATCCTTTTTGGTTAAAGCAGCGGGTGCCTGCCTTGAGAAAGGCTTCCTGCTTTAAGCGGTTTTGCGTATCGCGATCAAAGGCGGGCTCTTGCTCTGAAAAAATCGACAGGTCGGCTTGTTGCCCGGGGCGATAATTGCTGTTGGGATTTAACAGTCCATGAGTGAGCAGGTCGCGGACCACGTCAATCACTTGTTCGGCCTCGTCACGAGGCATTTCATAGAGCCAATAAAACGACCAGTCCATGGCACCAATCATGGCGCGAATCGTCACGATGGGATCGCAAGGTCTGATATGCCCCAACTCAATCCCGCGCTTCAATAAATCGATGAGCCGTCCCAAGAGTTGGCGGTAGGCGGTCTCTAATACGGTGCGATGCTCGGTTTTGAGTGATGCAAATTCGAGTGGTGCGGCATAAAAATCGCCTTCCCCATCGAGGGACCGGAGCGTCGTGGCAATTTGGCTTTCTAAAAAGGCGAGTAGGCAGGCCAGGGGCGCCGTGTGGTGTTGCACTGCCAGATCGAGCTGATCATGGGCCTGTTGCATGTTGGCCTGGTAGCATTGATAAATAAGGTCTTCTTTGTTGGACGCGTAGTAATACAGGCTGGTTTTGGTCAGCCCCAGTCGACTGGCAATATCGGTCAGGGTGGTGGATCGGGCGCCTTTGGTATTGAGGAGCTTGGCTGCGCAGGATAAAACGGCTGCCCGCTTCGTCTCTCTTTGCAATCCGCGACTGAACGGGGAGTGATTCGTAAGTGCCGTGTGGTCCAAGAAAATCCTTCGCGACTGAATGCCATTATGGCCCAGTGCATTCTCAATATTCGATAATTTGAACTTTAAGTATTTTTAGCGACGCTGTCTATGCGACTTTGCCACAGAGGGGGGTCGAAAGACTGCTATTGGGCCTGCTGCAGCGGCTGTGCCACACTCTCTCCTCTGGTAAAGAGTAGAAGGGAAGTGACTGTGTCCGAGACGATTTCGTTTGTGCAAGAGCAGGGTATTGCGACGCTCTCTTTTGATAATCCTGCCCGGCGCAATGCCCTCGGCGCGACCGAATTGGCAGCGATTGACGCCGCGCTGGATGCGCTGGAGCCAGCGACGCGAGTGCTTGTCATTACCTCCTCTGACGATCGCATTTTTTGTGCGGGTGCGGATTTGTCGCAAATCCTCGAGGGGGTCATTAGTGGTGACCGTTTCCAGTCTGTGACGAATCGAATTGCGGCGCTGCCGATTCCCACGATCGCGGTGCTCACAGGTAACGTATTCGGCGGTGGGGCTGAATTGGCGTTGAGCTGTGATTTCCGGATTGGTCGCGCCGGCGTGATCTTGCGCATTCCTGCAGCGGCGATTGGGCTGTGTTACCCGGTAGAGGGTATTGAGCGACTCGCACGGCGACTCGGCCCTAATTTGTGTAAGCGGTTATTGGTGGCGGCGGAGACGTTCTCTTCGGAGCAGCTACTCGCGCACCAATTATTAGATTCGGTTCACAGTGCCGACGAGGTGCGGGGTGCTGCTCAGGCTTATGCTGAAACGTTGTTGAAACTGGCGCCGCTATCCGTCAGCACGATGCTTGATATGATCCGACAGATCGAGGTGGGAACCTACGTGCGTGCCGATGCGGAGGCGCGTGCCAAGCTCTGCGCCGACTCAGACGATTTGCAGGAGGGTATTCGCGCTCAGCGAGAAAAGCGGACACCGGTATTCCACGGTCGTTGATTGGGGCTGTCGTGCCCAGAATATGCTAGTGTTCTCAAAGGTATTTAGACCCCATAAACCATGTCGATAGCCCAAGAAAAACTCGTTCAGATTCGCACGCAGGTGCAATCGCATTTGGACCGCAGGCAAACCGTGGCGCTATCAGCAGCGCGTCGGGAAGCACTCGAGTCTACGATCCGAGGCCACCTGAAGGCCCATAACGCGGTGATCGTGGCGCATTATTACACTGCCCCTGAAATTCAGGCGCTCGCTGAGGCCACGGGCGGCTGTGTGTCAGATTCTCTTGAGATGGCCCGTTTTGGCCGCGATCATCCGGCGGAAACGTTGATCGTGGCGGGGGTCCGATTTATGGGAGAAACCGCTAAAATTTTGACCCCCAGCAAACGGGTACTCATGCCAACGCTGGAAGCGACGTGTTCTTTAGATGAAGGCTGCCCGATCGACGCGTTTTCGGACTTTTGTGATGCGCACCCGGAGCGGGAGGTAGTGGTTTATGCCAACACTTCGGCGGCGGTGAAGGCGCGCGCTGACTGGGTGGTCACCTCGAGTATTGCCTTGGATGTGGCTGAGCATCTGGCTGCTCAAGACAAGCCGATTATCTGGGCGCCGGATAAACACCTGGGTGATTACGTCAAGCGAGCGTCAGGGGCTGACGTATTGCTGTGGGATGGCGCGTGTATCGTGCACGAGGAGTTTAAGGCGCGAGGGATCCTTGACCTTAAACAGGTGCACCCTGACGCGGCGGTTTTGGTGCACCCAGAGTCACCGGCGAATGTCATCGCGTTGGCCGATCATGTGGGCTCTACGACGCAGATTATCCGCGCCGCTCAGTCGCTACCTCATAGCACTTTTATTGTCGCCACAGACCAAGGCATCTTTTATAAATTACAGCAGGCCGCTCCCGATAAACGTTTTATCATCGCGCCCACAGCGGGCAAGGGTGCCACCTGTCGCAGTTGCGCTAACTGCCCTTGGATGGCAATGAACGACCTGGAGTCGATGGCGTCAGTGTTTGACCGGGACGACAATGAGATTCAGGTGCCCGCTGATATCGCTACCGCGGCGATGCGGCCGCTCGAACGAATGCTGGCCTTTGCGGAGACGCTGAAGCCCTAAACCTCGGGCTGTGACCCGATGAGTGACTAGCCTCGATCCATCTCCGCTCGCATAGACTGAATATCCCGCAGGCGCTCGTTGATCAGTGATGAGGTCGTGAAGTCGCGATCTGTTAGTGCTTCCGCGTAGCTCAATTGCTTTTCGGCGGCATCCAAGGCATTGATCATAATAAAATATTCGGCTCTGGAGCGGTGCAAGCCAATAATATTGCCGGCGAGCCCTTGAACTTCCGCCAACAGGTACCAAAGCCCTGGGTCATTACTGACGCGTCGCGATTGCTCGAGTAATACGGCCTCGGCGAGGTGGGGTGATCCTGACTGATGCAGCGCGTCGGCGTAAGCCATTGTCAGGGGGTGGTTGCCCGGCGATAACTCAAGGCGTTGTTCGAGCGTGGTAACAGCGCGTTGTGGATTGCCCCGGGCCAAGTCAATTTCTGCGTTGGCGATTACATATTCGATTCGATCCGTGTTGTCCGACCAAATACTATCGAGTGACAGCGCTGCTTCATTGGGTCGGCCGGCTGCCGTCAACGCCAGCACCAAACCATAGGTAGTGGCTTCTGTTGAGCGCGTTTGGCCCTGAAGCGCTGCACGAAAACTCGCCACCGCCTCTTCGGGTGTTTGCGCAGAGTGCACCTCAACCCGCGCTCGCATGAGCTGAAAGTCGAGGCTGACAGGGCGGATGCGCTTGGGATATTGCATGGCGCGCGTTCGGGTATCGGCTATCCGTCTTTCTGACAGCGGGTGAGTGCGCATGAATTCGGGTACCCGATTGGTTGAGCTATAACGGGTGGCAGCGAGCATCCGCTCAAACATTTCTGGAGCGGCATAGGGGTCCATGCCTGCCTCATACAGCGTTCTGAGACCGACTCGATCCGCCTCGGCTTCGTTCGATCGGCTATAGCGTAGCTGCTCGTCTTGAGCGAGACCCTGCGCGGTTGTCATCGCGGCAAGCCCGGCGTCGGTACCGACGGTCGCAGCCAATAAGATGCCGGCCAATAGTCCTGCGAGTTGCATCGGCCCTTGTTGTGCGGCGAGCTCCATTCGGCGCGAAAAATGCCGTTGGCTGAGGTGTGCAATTTCGTGCGCCATGACGGTAGCAAACTCATCTTCCGTCTCGGCGTAGAGGAACAGCCCGTTGTGCACGCCAATCACCCCACCGGGTACGGCGAACGCGTTGATTGAAGGATTGTCGACAATGACCAGTTCGATACGCCGATCCTGTAGGTCACTGTGTTGTGCTAATTCAAAGGTCAGATTTTCGAGGTAGCTGTGCAAAAGGGGGTCGTTGACCAGCGGGGCTTGTCCGCGAAAGCTACGCAGCCACATCCGCCCGATCTCGTACTCATAGTCGGCAGAGAACAAACTGGTGCTCGACTCTCCCAGATTGGGAATTTTGAGGTCTTCAGTGCTCGCGTTCGCGCGCATCAGCAGGCTGAGAGCGATAAGACTCAGCAATAAGGTCAGTTGGGCGATGAGGGGGGGTGGGCCGCGCATGGCAATACTCTAGCTTACTTGCGGGTGTCTCGGGAGGTAGCCCGCAGTGTGAAAATGCAGGCTTATCAAACTGCCTCTGTGAATAAACGATATACTTCCACCCCCAATAATCTGGCCCTACGCTATGTCTGACCCCTTTTCGCCCGTTCAGTCGGTCGATGCGCGCGGTGAGCGCTGTCCGATGCCGTTATTGCTGGCCAAGCGAGCGCTGCGCGATATCCCTGTCGGGGGTGCCCTCGAGGTGTTGAGCACTGATGCAGGCTCGGAGCGAGACTTCGAAAGTTTTGCGCGCCTGGCAGGACACCAGGTGAGCTGCGAGCGACTGCCAGACGACGTGCTGCGATTAATGATTATCAAAGCCTAATCCGAGGAGTTTGATTGAAGTGAAAGAAGTCTTCACGAAGTGGTATCAGCGTTATTTTAGCGAGGAGGAGTCCGTCATCCTCTTGGTGCTATTAGCCTCCGCGTTTGCTGTGCTGCTGATTTTTGGCGACATTCTAGCGCCGGTATTTGTGGCCGTCGTGCTCGCGTACCTGATGCAAGGCGTGGCCAATTTTTTGCGCCAAAGGGGTTTGCCGGCAGAAGTCAGCGTGGGCGTTTCGACACTACTGTTCCTCAGTGGGTTTTTTGCCTTTTTGCTTGGTTTAGCGCCCTTGGTGTGGCGACAACTCGTGGCGCTGGTGCGAGAAGCACCGGCTATGATTGAGGTAGGCAGGAGGGCATTAGTGACCCTGCCCGAGGAATATCCCGTATTGTTCACTCAGCAACAGGTGAATGAGCTGACCGCAGTGATTCAGACCGAAATGGCATCGATTGGTCAGTTGTTGGTGACCAAGGGTTTAAGTTCAATCCCGAGTGTATTGGCGACGATTGTCTACGTGATCTTGATCCCTTTGATGGTATTTTTCTTTCTCAAAGATCGAGAGCAGCTGGTGGGCTGGTTTGCTGGCCTCTTGCCGACCAAGCGGCCGTTATTGGATGGCATATGGCGTGAGTTGAATCAGCAGTTTGCAAACTATGCGCGCGGCAAGGGAATCGAGGTCGTGATTGTGGGTGCCGCCACTTACGCCGTGTTCGCTATCTTTTCGCTCAATTATGCCGCCCTACTGGGATTGCTGGTGGGACTGTCGGTGATCGTGCCCTACATCGGCGCCACACTGGTGACGATTCCTGTCCTCATCGTGGCTTATTTTCAATTTGGTGTGACGCCGGATTTTTACTGGGTCTTCGGCGCGTACGCGGTGATTCAGATCTTAGATGGCAACGTATTAGTGCCGGTACTGTTTTCTGAGGCAGTCAACTTACACCCCGTGGCAATTGTCATTGCGGTCCTGTTTTTTGGGGGGTTGTGGGGGGTGTGGGGTGTCTTTTTTGCTATCCCGTTGGCGACCTTGGTGAACGCCATTCTCTCTGCCTGGCCTGCCCAGGAGGTGACGGCCAGACCCTGACGGCGCGGCTGCCTTGTGCGGCCTGACGTCATTAGCTTTTTTTACTCACTGACATAAGAGTGTGAATCTCATGCGTGGTTACTTCGATATCGTGGTGCGTCATAGGGCGCGGTCTTCTGTTTTGTCGACACTATCGAGCGGCTTTTGGGTCGGGGTGATGCTGTTTTTGATGGCCACTTTGGGAGGCTGCAGCGAACTCACCCCAGGCGCGGATGAGCAAGAGATAGGCGTGTCGATCAGCCCGAACGATGATCGTGCCTATGCCTTGGTGGTGTTAGCGAATGGCTTAGAAGTCATGTTGGTGTCTGACCCCACGGTTGAAAAATCAGCGGCGGCGTTGAGCGTTGGTTTGGGCTCGGCGGCAGACCCCGACGAATATCCGGGGATGGCGCATTATCTCGAGCACATGCTCTTCATGGGTTCAGCCCAATACCCAGACCCTGATGGATTTATGGCATTCACGGCAGAGCACGGTGGGATGTCTAATGCTTACACCGGGCTCGATATTACCAATTACATGATGACGGTAGAAAATGAGGCTTTTCCGGAGGGGCTAGATCGATTTTCTAGCTTCTTCACTGATCCGCTGCTCGACCCGACGTATATCGACAAGGAAAAAAATGCGGTCAACGCCGAGTGGTCCATGCGCCGGGAGCAGGACTTTCGGATCGAGTATCGACTCGCGCGAAAATTGCTGGGAGCGCACCCCGCTAACCGTTTTCAAATCGGCAACTTGGAGTCGCTGGCCGATAAGTCAGAAGGCGGGCTTCACGCCGCAACGGTTGCGTTCTTTCAGCGCTATTACAGTGCCAACTTGATGAAGGCATCGCTGATCAGCGAACGCCCCTTAGACGAAATGACGGCGTTAGCTGAGGCTTATTTTGCCGATATTCCGAATAAGCAGGTGGCTCAGCCAGACATCACCGCGCCGATTGATTTTCAAGAAGTGGGCGCCAAGCAGATACGGTATCGCCCTCAGGACGACACTCGCGAGCTGCGGCTCGATTTTATTATCGACAACAATACGCATCTTTACGACACCAAACCCAGCGAGTACCTCTCTTATGTTTTGGGCTCGGAAATGCCTGGCACCCCCGCTGTCCGATTGCGCGAATTGGGTTGGGCGAGCGCACTCATGGTGAGTGCAGACCCTTCGCGATACGGCAACTATGGGCTGTTCACTTTTTCGGTTCAGCTGACCCCTGAGGGGTTGGCTCATCGTGACGACATCACCACGATGTTGCTCGGGTATTTAGAGATGCTGCGCGCTGAGGGAATTGATGATCGCTATGCCGAAGAGTTTGGTACCTCATTGTCCAACCGGTTTCGTTTCTTGGAGAAGATGGGCGACTTCTCGTATGCGCACCAGCTTACGCGAGCGATGCAAACCTACCCATCGCGACTGGCCATCGAGGCGCCTTATCGTTTCGTCGGTTTTGATCAGGCTGCGGTCGAGGCCGTGCTGGCGCAGTTAGTACCCGAGCGCTTGCAAGTTTGGGACATTGATCAGGCGCAAGAAGTATCCGAAACCCTCACTTTTTACGAGGGTCAGTATGCCGTCGAGCCACTCGCGACACCGGCGCCGGCAACACTGCTAGCGGGCGCGGCGTCCTACGAATTGATGCTACCGGCACAGAACAGCTTGCTGCCCGAGCAATTCGCCATTGCGTCGACTCAGAGCGAGCCACAGCGAGTGATCGATGAACCTGGCTTGAGTGTCTGGTTGCAAGGCAGCGAGGCCTTCGCGCAGTTACCCAGAGGGTATACACAGTTGTATCTGAACTCTCCCGTGCGCCAGCAGCGAGTCGATGCGGCGGTGATGATGGTGCTGTGGGCCGATCTCTATAACCTGAACGAAACGGCGCTGATTACCGAGGCCGGTATTGCGGGTATGGGGCTCAGCTTGCAATTAGATGAAGGGCTTCGTATTTCGATTTCGGGTTTTACCGATAAGCAACCGGAGTTACTCGCTGCTGCGTTGGCTGCTCTGCGGGTGAGTCCCGACGAGCAAGCCTTGACGCAGGCGCTAGATCGTTTCTCGCGGGGGCTACAAAATCGCAAGCGCGAAATGCCGGTCAGCCAACTAGGCCGGACGCTGTCGGGCCTGACGCAAACGGGCTTTTATGATGAGGCGTCGTTGCGTGAGGCAGCGAGCCAGATTACGCCGTCACAATTTACTGCGTTTGTGGATGAGTTATTAGCGCGTGCACTGGTCAGGGTGTACCTATTTGGCAACTATGACACTGCGTTTGCCGAGACGATGGCGCAGCGCATTCGCGAGGGCCTGCCGCCAAGGTCAGAGGGCGCCTTAAACTACGTTCGCAAGCGCGTTTACGCGCCAGTGTCGGGGCAGACGGTCGTCTACAACACTGACTTACCGGTCGAAGACCTGGGCATGATGCTGCTGTACGCCGCGCCCGAGGCGAGTGTTGAAAACGAGGCGGCAGGTCGCGTGTTGGCACGCCATCTGCGCAATCGCGTTTTCGATACGCTGCGCACTGAGGAGCAGTTAGGTTACGCCGCGGGGGGGATTGCGACGACCTTGCAAGACCACCCGGTAATCGGGTTTTACATCCAGACGCCGGTCAAAGGCCCCGTCGAGATGTTGGCGCGTTTTGAGGCCTTTGCGCAAGAGTATGGCGAGACGCTTCAAGCGCTGACCGATGAGCAGTTTGATAATTTGAAATCGGGCGTGTTGACGGCATTAACGGAGCCATCCACGAATCTCGCTGATGAAGCAGGGCCTTTTGTATCAGATTGGAATCGAGAGCGGTACGGGTTTGGCACTCGCCAGCAGATGATCGCCGCGGTGAACGCCGTGACAATAGCCGACGTGCGCGCTTATTATCGCGAGACGGTGCTGATGCCTCAGCCGAGCCGTATTCTGATACAGCTGCGCGGCGAGCGTTGGAGCGACTCCCCTTTTGCGGTGATCGAGGGGGCGAAGGTGATAGACAGCATCGAAGCCTTCCATAAGGGTATGCCGTTACAACCATTAGATTAATTCGGGAGGAGACGCATGGGCATCAAACTCGCTGATTGTTACAACACCCATCAGTTTCGTAAGCTCGCGAAGGCACGGTTACCAGGCCCTATCTTTCATTACATCGATGGCGCCGCCGATGATGAAGTGACCTATCGGCGCAATACAGCAGCCTATGAAAGCTGTGATTTGGTGCCCAATGTACTCACCGGTGTCGATACCGTCGATCTGTCGACCACCGTCATGGGCATCCCGATTGATATGCCGCTGTTTCTCTCACCCACCGCATTACAAAGATTGTTTCATCACGAGGGGGAGCGGGCGGTCGGTCAGGCGGCCGAGGCCTTTAATACTTTATTTGGCATCTCTTCATTAGCCACGGTGGGCATAGAAGAGATTGGCGAGAGCATTACGTCGCCAAAAGTGTTTCAGCTTTATTATCACAAAGATAAGGCGCTGACCTGGGACATGATTGATCGCTGTAAAGAAGCCAACTTTGACGCCCTCGCCTTAACCGTTGACACCATTGTTGGAGGGAATCGCGAGCGCGATTTATGGACCGGTTTTACCTCTCCGCCTCGGCTGACGCCAGCAAGCTTACTAAGCTTTGCAACGCACCCCAGTTGGACGCTGAACTATCTGCTCAGAGAGCCCTTTGCCTTATCAAACTTGAAAAACCACGTCTCCGAGGGGTCCAATGTCAGCATCTCGGTGTCTGATTATTTTTCAACGATGTTAGATCAGACCATGGACTGGGACGCGGCCGCGGCGGTGCGGGAGCGCTGGGGGAAAGCGTTCTGTCTCAAGGGCATTATGTCGGTAGAGGATGCGCGTAAGGCGGTCGCCATTGGAGCGGATGCCATTATGGTATCTAATCACGGGGGGCGACAGCTCGATGGCAGCCGCGCCCCTTTCGATCAGCTGGCCGAAATCATCGACGCCGTGGGCAGTGATATCGATGTCATCTGTGACGGCGGTATCCAGCGAGGCACGCACGTACTCAAGGCATTATCCCTGGGTGCTAAGGCCTGCTCGGGGGGGCGATGGTATCTTTACGCCCTCGCAGGTGCGGGTCGAAAAGGCGTGGAGCGAGCACTTACTAACATGCATAGTGAGCTAACACGTGATATGAAGCTAATGGGCGCGCAGTCCCTCGCCGATCTCGGTCGCCAGAATCTGCGGTTCCGATAGTCGCTCCCCGCTCGCCTTTTCCGCGATGCGTTCACCGCGCTGCGCGAGCCACTACCGTGCTTTATCTTCCGACTCTGGCTGACCCACTCGGTCAGATGTTGTATCGCGCGCACCTGAGTTTCGCGTTGAGGGTCGGTTGTGGCGGCGCGATTGCTCCAATCATCAATATCACATTCTAAAATAGAACTTTATATCAATTCAGGGAGGTTATTGATACTCTTAATGTCATTGCTGGCGCCTTTATTAGTTCTGTTATAGAACTTATTAGCTCCAGCGCCGGTTCGATAGCGTAGTAGTGATGAGGTAGGGGGGAGTCATGTCGCAGTTGGACGCATTTGAGCTCGAGGAGTGGACTGAGTCACTGGACGCGGTGCTCAGGCATAACGGGCCGCAGGCGACCGGGCAACTCATCAAGCAGCTCTCCGAGCATGCTGAGTCTGCCCGGGTGCCGTTGCCGAGCGCGATCACCACCCCCTTTCGCAATACGATTTCCCCCGAGAATGAGCGTCCCTTGCCGGGGGACTTGTTTATGGAGCGCCGCATCCGCTCCTTGGTCCGATGGAATGCGCTCGCCATGGTCATGCGAGCCAATGACAACGAGGACGGGTTGGGCGGGCATATCTCTAGTTTTTCGTCCAGCGCGACGTTGTATGACGTGGGGGTTAACCACTTTTTCCGAGGCACCGCGAACGGGCACCCGGGCGATCTGGTGTATTACCAGGGCCACAGCGCGCCGGGTATGTATGCGCGTTCGTATTTAGAGGGCGTCCTCAGTGAAGAACAGTTAGAGAATTTTCGCCGTGAAGTCGGGGGGCGTGGCTTGTCCTCCTACCCACACCCCTGGCTAATGCCCGATTATTGGCAGTTTCCGACCGTGTCGATGGGGTTAGGTCCCCTGCAGGCGATTTATCAAGCTCACGTCATGAAGTATCAGAGCAAGCGGGGTCTGGTCGATCATCGCGATCGCAAAATCTGGTGTTTCTTGGGTGACGGTGAATGTGACGAACCCGAGTCATTGGGCGCGATTTCGTTGGCTGGGCGGGAGCGGTTGGGCAATTTACATTTTGTGGTGAACTGTAATTTGCAGCGCTTAGATGGTCCCGTTCGGGGTAACGGTAAAATCATTCAAGAGCTGGAAGGCGTGTTCCGCGGAGCGGGGTGGCAGGTCATTAAAGTCGTGTGGGGCCGCAAATGGGATCCGTTACTAGAGCGCGATCAAAGCGGACTGTTGCAAAAGATCATGGACGAGGTCTGCGACGGTGAGCTTCAGAATTGCAAATTCAATGGCGGCGCGTATACGCGCGAGCATTTTTTCGGCAAGTTTCCCGAAACCCTCGAGTTAGTCAAAGACCTCAGCGACAACGACATCATGTATCTCAATCGAGGCGGGCATGATCCGTATAAGGTCTATGCCGCTTATGCGGCGGCCTGCGAGGAGGTAGAGCGACCCACAGTGATTCTCGCCATGACCGTGAAGGGTTACGGGACTAGCGAAGCGGGTGAGGCCAGTAACGAGACCCATTCGTTGAAAAAGCTGGATCTGAAAAGCTTGCAGGCTTTTCGGGATCGATTTGGTGTGCCAATCAGCGATAAAGCGCTAAAAGACGTCCCCTTCTATCGGCCGCCAGAGGACAGCCCTGAAATGCGTTACATGCGCGAACGTCGTGCGCAGCTCGGCGGTAGCATTCCCGCGCGACGCCGGGGATCTCATTCGCTTGCAGTGCCGGCGCGCAGCGCGTTTGCAGGGCAACTGAAAACCTCAGGTAAGCGTCAAATCAGTACCACGATGGCGTTTGTCCGCATCTTATCCACGCTGTTGAAGGACAAGGATTTGGGCGAGCGTGTCGTGCCGATTGTGCCCGATGAGGCACGCACCTTTGGGATGGAGGGGCTGTTTCGACAGATGGGCATTTACTCCTCGGTAGGCCAGCGCTACACGCCCCACGATTCCGGCGGGATTCTTTATTACAAGGAGGCAGAAACAGGACAAATTCTAGAAGAAGGCATTAATGAGGCGGGGGCTTTTTCAGCCTGGCTTGCTGCCGCGACCTCCTACAGTGTCTCGGATTATCCGATGGTGCCCTTCTATATTTTCTACTCCATGTTTGGATTTCAACGCATCGGCGATTTGGCGTGGGCGGCCGGAGACAGCCAGGCCCGCGGATTTCTCATTGGCGCGACTGCAGGGCGCACCACGCTCAACGGGGAAGGGCTGCAGCATCAGGATGGCCATAGTCATTTATTGGCAGCATCCATACCCAATTGCATCAGTTACGACCCAGCCTACGCTTACGAATTGGCCGTGATTATTCAGGATGGTATGCGGCGTATGTTTGAGGAGGGCGAAAATTGTTTTTATTACATCACGACGATGAATGAAAACTACGTCCACCCCGATATGCCCGACGCGGTAGAAGCCAATATTGTGCGCGGCCTGTATTGCCTGAAAAAAAGTACGGTGACAGGAGCGCCTTTAGTGCAACTGCTCGGTGCCGGTGCCATTCTTCGCGAAGTGGAGGCGGCGGCAGAGATCCTTGAAAAAAATCATGGTGTCGCAGCGGATATCTGGAGTATGACCAGTGTTAACGAGCTGGCCCGTGAGGGCGATGAAGCAACACGATGGAACCGCTTGCACCCCACGGAACCCCCTCGAGTGCCGTACCTGACAGAACAACTGTCTCACGCGTCGGGCCCCTTTATTGCCGCAACCGATTACCAAAGGGCACATACCAACCAGCTGCGAGAGTTCATACCCGGGTCATTTACGGTATTGGGGACCGATGGCTTTGGTCGCAGTGATACACGCCAGCAGTTGCGCCAACACTTTGAAGTGAGTCGCGAGCACATCGTCGTGACTGCGTTGAAAGCGCTTGCGGATCAGGGCGATGTTGCCTTGACGGCGGTTGAGGACGCGATTCTCGCCATGAATATAAATCCTGACAAACCCAATCCCGCTCAAATATGACGCGCCAACAGGAGCTCCGATCATGACAGAACAACTCATTAAGGTGCCTGATATTGGTGGTGCGGAGGGAGCAGAGGTGGTCGAAGTTTTGGTTGCTGTCGGCGATCACATTGCTCTAGAACAAAGCGTAGTTGTGGTGGAGTCTGACAAGGCGTCGATGGAGATTCCTGCGGACGTGGCCGGCATCGTGACCACACTGCGCGTCGCCGTCGGCGATGCGATTTCCGAGGGGGATGTGATTCTCGAGATCGAGGCTTCGGGTAAGGGAAATGCGGATAGCGAGGCAGCTGAGCAGCCGGCGTCGTTAAGCGATGACGAGGCAGCCGCGAGCGCCTCGGATTCGGAGACCCAGGGGGTCGCGGAGCACGGTGCAGGGGGTGAGCCACTTCGCGAGGCGGTGGCCGTTGCCTCAGACGGCGAGTCAACGGGAGAGGCACCAGTGGCTCCAGCGAGTCGTGAGATGGCGCCGTACGCCGTTGTGATACCCGACCTAGGGAGTGATCAGGGTGCCGAGCTGGTGGAGTGTTTGGTTGCAGTGGGTTCGGCAGTCGAAGAGGGCGATTCGTTAGTGCTGTTGGAGTCCGACAAAGCCTCTATGGAGGTGCCAGCGCCGGTAGCGGGCGTGGTGACCGAGTGGCTCGTCGCCGTCGGCAGTACGGTGAAAGCCGGAGATCTGATTGCGCAGTTGAGTGTGACGGCAGTGCAAGCGCGACCGCAGGATGCCGCAACGGTGGCTGATCAAGACAGTGAGTCACCTCTGGCACCTGCTGCGACCGCTATGGGTGCGCCCGAGGGGGAGTCACAAACGGTCAGGCATGAGCATGAAGAACCCATTCGCGCCACAGATCAGAGCGCAGTTTATGCCGGCCCTGCTGTGAGAAAGCTGGCCCGAGAGTTTGGGGTCGCGCTCAATCAAGTGACCGGCTCTGGCGCAAGGGGACGAATACAAAAAGAGGATTTACAGCAGTACGTGGCGCAGGCACTCAGTCAGCCCACTGCTATGACCGGATCGGGCCTGCCGACGATTCCAGCGCCTGATTACGCGCGCTTTGGTCACGTTGAGCGAGTGGATCGGAGCCGGGTAGAGCGACTCACCGCCGATAATATGGTGCGTTCGTGGCTCAATATTCCTCATGTGACACAGTTCGGTGATGCCGACGTATCTGACTTGGAGGACTTTCGTCAGGCACTCAAGCAAGAGGCGACCGAGAGAGATCTGCGATTAACGCCATTGCCTTTTATTGTAAAAGCTTGTGCGGTGGCGCTGAGTCATCACCCTAAGCTGCAGTCATCGTTGGCTGATGGCGGTGACAGTCTGATCTTCAAGCACTACTGCCATATTGGTATGGCAGTTGAGACCCCCGGCGGATTAGTGGTGCCCGTCATTCGAGACGTGGATAAAAAGACCATTTGGCAGCTCGCGGCAGAGATAGCGACGCTGGCTCAGCGAGCGAGAGATAAGCGGCTCAAGCCAGATGAGATGCAAGGTGGCGTCTTTACAGTGAGTAGCCTTGGCGCCATCGGCGGCCAGGGTTTCACGCCCATCATCAATGCGCCCGAGGTGGCGATACTGGGAGTGGGTTGCGCGAGTGTGCAGCCTGTTTGGGATGGGGACGCCTTTCAGCCACGAACCCGTTTACCCCTTGCGCTGTCCTATGATCATCGGGTGGTGAATGGGGGAGAGGGCGGCCGTTTTCTGGCCGAGGTCAGTCAGTTGCTTGCCGATATCAGGCGGATCACGCTGTGACTGCGCTCGCTGATCGGCAAGACCGGCCTCGGGGTCAGTTGTGACATGAGTCCGGCCCCTCAGGATGGATGTTGTGATGACGCCGAGTGCGCGACCGGTCGGCTTCGTGTGACAGCCGTTGTGCTGGCCGCCGGTGAAGGTCGCCGGCTCGGGTATCGGCCCAAAGGACTGATCACGGTTAAGGGTGAGACGTTGTTAGCGCGCAATGTCCGGGTGCTGTTTGAGGCGGGCGTGGATGAGGTGGTCGTGGTGACCGGCCATTACAGCGAGCAGTTACAGACCGTCTTGGCTGACTTACCGGTTAAGCAGGTCTCACAACCCACGCTAACGCATTCTCAGCGCGACTCATTAGGTCTGGGGCTCGCGGAACTGCCGGCTGATTGCGAGGCGGTGCTGGTGATGCCAGTGGATATGCCGAGCTTGATACGTGGTGATGTCGTCGCGCTGATGGCCGCTTATAAGCATGCGGCGCCGGAGATCGCGTTTATCGGACCGGTGGTCGCAGGACGCCCAGGTAACCCGGTGGTGTTTGCTCGTCACGTGGCGGAGAGGATTATTCAGGGCGAGGGCGAATTTGGCAGCGGTGCCTGGCGAGCACAGACTCAAGCGTGGCAATTAGAGTGGGAGACCGACAACCCCCATTATGTGACGGATATCGATACCCCAGAAGATCTTGCCCATTGGCAGAGTGCATCACAGGATCTCTGACGACTCAGCTGTCTGTTCTGGGAGCTTTTGCTATTAAGCTGCACTCGAACGAAGAACCCACTGAATCAAGAGCTGCCCGACTCAAGGGCTCCCCGAATCAAGAGCGCCCCGAATCAAGAGCCCCCCGAATCAAGGGCTCCCCGAATCAAGAGCTGCCCGAATCAAGAGCTGCCCGAATCAAGAGCCCCTTACGTTAAGAGCCTCTCGAATAACGACCCCCTCACGTTAAGCGCGCCTCATGTTGAGACCCCTGAATGATGAGGGCCCACGATTTTGAGCGCCATGATATTGAGATCCTCTGATGTGCAGAACCCCTAGCGATAGTGCGTCCCCTCTTGGGGACGCACTATCGCCACTATTCAGAAGGCTTGCATCGTCGCACGCACGGCGAGCGCAATCAGGCACAGGCTGCCCAACGCAAATAAGCCAAAGCGCACCGGAATCGTATTCACGTTGCCCTGCCAAAGGCTGTGCAGCACCCGCGAGGCAACATAAGCCCACGCAAGATTGAGGCTCACTGCCGAGCCGTCTCCCAGTAATGCCAGAATGATGACCACGGGGTAAAACACGGTGGGTTGTTCCATTAAGTGCGTGTAATTGTGCGATAGCCAATTCGCCTTGGCGGGCATCTGTGCCTCCGAGTCAGCACCGCGAAACCCTGCTGGCATGTTGATACCCGCCGATTTAAACGCGGGCAGGCGTCTCGACAGTAACCAGAGAAAAACGAGCATGGTCCAACTCGCGAGTAGGGCAGCGGGGGCTAGAATGGCGGTTTCAATTTGCATAAGAGTCTCCTAGAGCGTGAGGGGGTCGGTGGCCATACAGTGTGTGGTCCCGATAAAGCGGTGTCGAGTGAACGCCGCTCAACCACGGTCGGTCGCACTATGACCCTGAGGAGTGTGCTACGGAAACCCCTCTGCATGCTAGACTTTCCCCTGTTTTATCTGGAGTGCTCGTTATGGTCATTAAGCCTAAAGTTCGTGGCTTTCTCTGCACGACAACGCATCCCGTGGGATGTGCCGAAAATGTGCGGCGGCAGGCCGATCATGTTCGCAGTCAGGGCGACCTTCCAGCGGGTCCCAAGCGAGTGCTGGTGCTGGGGGCATCGACCGGTTACGGATTGGCTTCTCGGATTACCGCTGCCTTTGGATCTGGCGCGGCGACAATTGGCGTGTTCTTTGAAAAGCCCGGCACAGAGCGAAAACCCGGAACGGCGGGTTGGTATAACTCAGCGGGTTTTCATCAACTGGCTGACGAAGCAGGGCTCTATGCGAAAAGCCTGAATGGCGATGCGTTTTCTGACGAGATGAAAACCAAGGTCATTGACCTGATTAAAACAGATCTCGGTCAGATAGATCTGGTGGTGTACAGTCTTGCCGCACCGCGGCGCACGCACCCCAAGAGCGGTGAGGTATTCAATTCGACACTGAAACCGATTGGCCAAGCCACCACCCAGAAGGGCGTCAACACCGATAAAGAGACCATTCAGGAATATCACCTCGAGCCGGCAACACAAGAAGAAATAGACCACACGGTTGCCGTCATGGGGGGAGAGGACTGGGAGATGTGGATCTCTGCATTGGCAGAGGCTGGCGTGTTGGCAGAAGGCGCCAAGACAACGGCGTATACCTACATCGGCGAAAAAATCACCTGGGACATTTACTGGCACGGGACTATTGGTGCCGCCAAGCAGGACCTAGACCATCGAGTCCTTGGCTTACGTGAGCAACTTGCACCGCTGGGCGGTGACGCGAGAGTCTCGGTGTTAAAGGCGGTGGTGACACAAGCCTCGGCAGCGATTCCGGCCATGCCCATCTACCTCGCCATCCTGTTTAAAGTGATGAAAGCGCGCGGTGTGCACGAGGGTTGTATTGAGCAAGTGAATCGCTTGTTTCGCGAACAGCTCTACGGCGAACCGGTGCTCGATGAGGCGGGGCGGCTGCGTGTCGACCAACTTGAACTCGATCCGGCGGTGCAAGCTGAAGTGGCTGGCATTTGGGAGCAAATTGATACGGATAATCTCAAGACTTTGGCTGACTTTGACGGTTACCGGCAGGAGTTTTTGCAGTTGTTTGGTTTCGGCATAGAGGGGGTCGACTATGAGGCTGAGGTAGACCCTGAAGTCTCGATCCCCCAGCTGGTCGATTGAGATGCAGCCCCATGGCGAGGTGAGAACACTCTCTCCGAGACTACGCCGCATTGTTGCGCCGAATCCTGGACCGATGACGGGTCCGGGGACGAATACCTATGTGGTGGGCGATGACGATCTGGTGATCGTGGACCCCGGCCCGGCGATCCCCTCCCACATCGAGGCGCTGCTGGCTTGCGTGGGAGACAAACTGCGCTACATCGCGTGCACCCACACGCACCCCGATCATTCTCCCGGCGCAGCAGTGCTGGCTGAGGCGACGGGCGCGACATTGGTCGGGCGCTTGACGGCTGATGATAGCCATCAAGATCTCACGTTTCAGCCCGCCTGGCAGATCGAGGATGATGAGCGGATCACCGGCAAAGACTGGAGCTTAAGAGCCATCAGTACCCCCGGACATGTTGATAACCATGTTTGTTATTTATTAGAAGAGGAAGGCGTCGTTTTTGCGGGCGACCACATCATGAACGGCTCGACAGTCGTGATTGTCCCGCCGGGTGGCAACATGGCGGATTACATTGCGTCATTGCGCCGATTGCTCGACTACCCTGTGAAAATCGTCGCGCCCGGGCATGGCGAATTAATCCATGACTGTCGCGCAGAGGTGGAGAAGCTGGTGCGGCATCGACTGATGCGAGAGGCAAAAGTGGCTGGGGCGTTAGCGGCTGCGCCTCAGGACCTCGATGCATTAGTGGTGAAAGTGTATGACGATGTGGATCCCATGATGCATGAGTGGGCAAAGCTCTCCTTGCTCGCCCATCTGATCAAATTAGAGGGAGAATCTAAAGTGGTGCAGACAGCGCGCGGCACGTTGGCGTGCTGGCACACCCCCTTAAACGAGTAGCGCCGTGGGGTCCATGCCGGTCCAAATCGGTAACTTTCTGGCTAGATTGAGTAGGTTTGACTGGGCCACAATAGCGGCGTTGCGTAACAGGCTGTTGGTCGACGTCACACACTGTTAGCGAGACGTCGTGCAGCACTGATAGGCACATTATGGCGACATGCAGTACCAGGACATGCAGTGCGACGACAGAGTGGGACACGGTAGGTAGCGACATGACCGATCCGCGAGTCAGGCA
>CAJQKG010000013.1 GCA_905478845.1 uncultured Luminiphilus sp. | reverse complement strand
CCCCACATCACCACGGGATCCCCCGTAGGGCGCGTCAAATGCGTACTCGCCATCGATAAAGATCTCGACCTTATCAATTCCCTCTGACGCCACCGCCCAGCCCCGGAGGTTACCCACGCCGCCATGGATCTCACCGTTAATGGGCTCCTCTAGCATCAGCCGGAACACGTCCTCTGCCATGGCACTGCCTGAAAAGCCAACCCATACAACGCACAGCAACGTCAATTGCCGCAGTGTCCATTGATTCTTCTCTAATTTGGCCAAATCGCCATCCTTAATGGTCCGCGGGGTCTCGATTAACGCCCTTCAACACGCACTCCGGAGACTGGCATGAGTACCACATGCGGTTAGCAGGGAGTGTAGCTGATACTAATATGCGTTCAATTGCTATGCCTCTAACTCCGGGTGCTGATGTTCGCGCTCCTAAGGTCGAACCTGCCGACAACGGCCTTACGCGCAGTGTTCGTTATCGCGTGAGCGCTTATTGAGATCAGGATATTCGTTCCGTCTCTTTATTTGCGATCAGCAGATGGAGGTTTGCGTGGCTTTTTTGGTCTTGAGTCTGCGCCGCGATGTGTTTTTGATTTGCCCTTCGACGCGGGTTTATTTTTTTTGTTTTTGGCCGCTGGCTTGGCATCGCGATGTTGGCCGGCGGTGCCATGATGAATACTTAATTTTAGTGGCTTCTGACAGACCCTTACCTTACAAAGATGATCAAACAACTCTTTCGGCATGCCTTCTGGCAAATCCACCGTGCTGTGGTCATCATGTAATGTGATATGACCAATGAACTGCGAGTCAATCTGCGCTTCATTGGCAATCGCGCCAACAATATTCTTCGGTGACACATCGTCGTTGCGGCCCACTTCGATGCGGTAGGTGATCATCGCAACGTCATTGCCTTCATGGTCGGTTATCGGCTTTTTATTTTGGGACACTTTTTGGGCGCGATCAGGGCGCTGACGCTCGACTCTATCGCTTTTGTCAGTGCGCTCGTTACGCGGACGCGACTTGCGATCACTAGCGCGATCGTTTTGAGAGGCTCTGGGCGTATCGATGGCCACCAGTTTCGGGAATAGTGGACGCTCTTTCTGTACCTCAAAGGCCAGAGCGGCAGCTAACAGCGACATGTCGATATCGTGTTCAGCGGCTACTTCTTTTACCAGTGAATGAAATTTATCCAGTTTGGTAGACTGAGACATCCCCACCAGCTGCTGCTTAAACTGCTCAACGCGCTGACCGCTGACTTCTTCATTGCTTGGTAAATTAAAGGCGCTAATGGGCTGGCGCGTTGATTTCTCAATTGAGCGCAACATGCGGGTTTCTTTTTGGGTAACCAGCATAATGGCTTTACCCTCGCGACCGGCGCGTCCAGTTCGACCAATGCGGTGAACATAGGACTCATTATCGTGGGGAACATCATAGTTAATGACATGACTAATGCGCTCAACATCGAGACCACGAGCGGCGACGTCGGTGGCCACCACAATATCCAACTGACCTTTCTTCAAGCGATTGATGGCCCGTTCACGCACAGCCTGGGTCAGATCGCCGTTAAGTGCCGCTGAGGAAAACCCCCGGGCTTCAAGTTTTTCAGCAATCTCCAGGGTTGAGGACTTGGTGCGGACAAAAATAATCATGCCCTCAAATTGCTCAACTTCGAGGATGCGAGTCAGGGCATCCATCTTCTGATGACCTTTCACCATTAGGTGCGTCTGAGCAATTCGCTCAACCGTTTTCGTCTTGTTCTCAATACTGACGACTTCAGCATCGCCGAGATACTTGTCGGCAACCCGTTTGATCGCTGGTGGCATTGTTGCAGAGAACAGGGTGCGCTGACATTCAGGGGGGGTCTTAGCCAGAATCGTTTCTACGTCATCGATAAAACCCATGCGCAGCATTTCATCCGCTTCATCTAAGATTAGACCTTTGATCTGGCTGAGGTCCAAACTACGACGACGCAAATGGTCGAGCATACGGCCGGGAGTGCCCACGACCACCTGAGCCCCGCGCTTTAAACCGCGCAGCTGCCCACCAATATCTGCGCCACCGTAGATCGGCAGAACGTGAAAACCTTTGATATGTTTTGCGTAACTTTGAAAAGCTTCAGCCACCTGAATAGCCAACTCGCGAGTCGGCGTTAGCACCAAAACTTGAGGTGTTGTCTGTTTCTCATCCAGCTTGCTCAAAAAGGGCAGCGCAAAGGCGGCAGTCTTCCCCGTACCCGTCTGGGCAGTACCCAGCAGGTTTTTCCCTTCGAGCAAGATTGGAATGCTCGCCGCTTGAACGGGAGAAGGTTGTTCATAACCGAGTTGCTTTACCGCTTTGAGGACCGGGGCAGAAATACCCAGTGATGCGAAGTCAACGGATGACATTAAATTACCTGTGCTGGGGGCATTTTTGGTGCCCGATCGTAGAGGTCGCGGAGCATACGCCTAAGTGACTATTTTTTATAGTTTTTTCGGTGGGTTTTTTAACAAACAGGAGGGGGCCGTTATCGGCCTTGCAAGGGGTTGGCGCATTGGACTTATCGATTCGCTAAATCGGCAGTCAGGTGATTTTCAACGCTACCTGCGTCTCATGTCCCTGCAGCCGCCAGCAATCTCGTCGGTATGCTTCGGTTAGGCTGGCGGCGCAATAGACCCCTCTACTGCGGGTATCTCCTTTGGGGGGCTGTTGAGTTCCCTTACCTTATTTGCCTCGGGTGCCGAATACAGATAGTCTCGAAACTGAATTATCTCTGCTAACAGGTAGCCAGCATGCCCCCCCTTCGTTTCATTTCTGCGCGCGTTGTATCCGGTTTTTTGCTGATTTCAGCCCCTTTGTTTATCAGCAATACCAGCGCTGATTCATTCCCGGGTGGGATGAATCACAGGACGAGTGTCGAGGCCTCAGGTTTGACGCGATATCGAGCCTCCTTGCCCCCGTCTAACCCTGTGGCGGCAGACGACGAGACAACCGGAACATTCCGCGTTGTGCTAGAAGAACCGGTTGCAGGCGAGATTCATACAGGGGTCGGCAATCTTCGTGGCTGGGCTATTGCATCTGACGGCATTGAAAAAATTGAGATTTGGATCGATGGCGTTTATAGCTTTGATGTGCCGTATGGCGGTGCGCGCGGCGATGTGGCAGGTGCTTTTCCTGATGTTGCCAAGTCGGCTGAGTCGGGATTTTCAATGGCTTACAGTTATAGCACGCTGTCCGCCGGCGCCCATTCGATTAGCGCCGTGGCCTATGACGCCTCGGGTCTGACGAAGGAGAGTATCGCCCAGTTTGAGGTGGTGAAGTTTAGTGAGGACTTTATTAGCGGCGCTGACGCAGTTGATTTGAGCGGCGGTAGTTGCACGGCTTCGGGTGATCAGATTGCGCTTGTGGATGCGCTCGTCAGCGGCACGCTCTATGACTTGGTGCTGAAGTGGCGAGTGGCGGAGCAAGGATTCGAGATTGTTGAAATACGTTAGATAAGTGCTCAGGCTCACAACCCTTTTGGCAATCACCTTCAACTTCCGATGGGCGCTGCGGCAATTGAGCTTGCTGTGTGTTGCCTGGGTTGGTTTCGCGAGCAGTGCCAGCGCAGAAGACGTGTTTCGGCTGATGCTAGAGGAGCCCATTAACGGTGAGATCCATGGCGGCGTGGGTAACCTCCGGGGTTGGGCGGTGGCGTCAGAGGGAATTGATAAGGTCGAGATCTTTATCGATGGCGAGTACGCATTTGACGCGCCCTACGGGGGATCCCGTGGTGATGTGGGT
>CAJQKG010000012.1 GCA_905478845.1 uncultured Luminiphilus sp. | reverse complement strand
CTGGTTTTTCCTTTGTCTCGGGTGGTTACAAATGCGAGCAGTGCTGGGACGAGCGATCAGCGCTAGGTCTTTCTGAGTGACCTGATAACATAGGCGCCGAGGAATAGTCGGTCTGTCTGCGATAGAGAGCATCACGTTATGAGCCGGTTTTGGACTAAAACAGTAAGCGGTTTGACGCCGTACATTCCGGGTGAGCAACCTGCCTCGCACTCGTTGTTGAAACTGAATACCAATGAGCATGCGTTGCCACCCTCCGACGCGGTGATGGAGGCGATTCGTTCGTCTCAGGCGGAGCAATTAAGACGCTACCCTGATCCGACCGCAAAAGGGCTGAGAGAGGCGATCGCCCAGGTGGAGTCGTTAGCCCCTGATCAGGTTTTTGTGGGCAACGGATCAGACGAAGTGCTGGCGCATATTTGGTTAAGTTTGCTGGCTGGCCGTCCGGTGCAGACGCTGGACACGACTTACGGTTTTTATCCCGTGTGGGCGCAGTTGTATCAGTCGGCACTCACCGAAGTACCGGTATTGGCCGATTTCAGTGTTGATGTGGAGGCGCTGATGGCGTCGGAGCAGGCTGTGGTGCTCGCTAACCCCAATGCGCCGACAGGTTTGGCGCTGAGTCGCGAGGAGATTGAGCGGCTGCTGGCGGATAGCCCTGATCGACTGGTTATTGTCGACGAGGCGTATTACGGATTTGGTGCCGATACGGTAGCGCCGCTGATCGACCGCTATGACAATCTGATTGTCAGCCGAAGTTTATCGAAGAGTCACGCATTGGCTGGGCTTCGTGTTGGGTACGCTCTGGCGCATCAGGATCTGATTGAGGGTCTTAATCGCGTCAAGGACTCCTTTAATTCCTATCCGCTAGATGTCGTGGCGCAGGCTGCCGCTAAGGTGGCGATCCTAGACACCTTATGGCAGGAGCAGTCTGCCGCCGTCATCACTGAGAGCCGCAAAAGGATGACTGAGGGGCTTGAGGTGCTCGGTTTTGAGGTGCTGCCTTCATCGGCCAATTTCCTCTTCATCCGGCACCGCGCTATATCGGGACGCAAGCTCTTCGATGGGCTGCGGCAACACGATATTTTGGTCCGTCGTTGGGATAAGCCGCGAGTCGAGCAGTGGTTGCGGATCACGGTTGGGACGGTAGCGCAGACAGAATCTTTACTCGCGGCTTGCGCACCCTTATGCCGTGCTGACGATGCCTAAAACAACTGCTGAGGTGAGCTAGCGTCGCCGCAGAATCAGTGAGCCGATGCTGTAGCCCGCGCCAAATGAACAGAGCACCCCGAGCGCTCCGCTGCTGATATCGGCATTGTGTTTGTGAAAGGCAATGATCGAGCCGGCGGATGACGTGTTGGCGTACTCATCGAGGATGGTGGGGGATTCAGCGGGTAAGGGGTCTCGTCCGAAGACCTTTTTCGCGATGAGGTCATTCATATTTTGGTTGGCTTGGTGCAGCCAGATGCGACTGAGGTCGTTGACATCGAGATTCAGGGCGGCTAACTGCTCGTTAATCTGCGTCGCGACGGCGGGGCAGACTTCTTTAAAGACTTTTCTACCCTCCTGCATGAATAATTTATCAGTTTGGCCGATGCCATTCTCATCAGCGCGATTAAGGAAGCCGAAATTATTGCGTATATTATTGGAGTAGATCGTTTGTAAGCGTGAATCGAGTATGTCCCAGCCAGCGCCTGCTTTGGCGGTTTCAGTGCTCTCGATGACAACAGCCGTGGCCACATCGCCGAAGATAAAGTGTGAGTCGCGGTCCCGGAAGTTGAGGTGTCCCGTGCAGATTTCTGGATTGACCATCAGTACTCGCCGCGCACTGCCGGAGCGAACGGCATCGCTGGCTTGCTGTATGCCGAAGGTGGCTGAGGAGCAGGCCACATTCATATCGAAAGCAAACCCTGTTGCACCTAGCGCCGCCTGCACTTCAATGGCGATGGCGGGATAGGCTCTTTGTAGATTGGAGGCTGCGACGATGACGGCGTCAATATCCGCGCCGACAACCCCCGCTTGGTCGAGCGCTTCTTGGGCAGCGTGACACGCGATTTCACACATCACAGAATGGCTGGTATTGGCTCTCTCAGGGATAGCGGGAACCATACGATCGGGATCTAAGATCCCCTTTTTATCAATGACATATCGAGACTTAATGCCGGACGCTTTTTCAATAAACGCCACCGAAGAGTGGGTTTTAGCCGCCAGCTCTCCGCGTTCAATCGCCTCGCGGTGCGCTTCATTGTAGCGGTCAACCCACGTATTAAATGACTCGACAAGTTCCTGATTGCTGATGCTGTCTGGTGGTGTAAAGAGGCCAGACCCACTTATCACCGCAGAAATTGTCATGGCAAGCCCTAACGTTTGTCGATGGGTTTAAAGTCTCTGTGCGGCTCGCCGGTGTAGAGCTGTCGGGGTCTGCCAATACGGTAGGATCCGCCAATCATTTCATTCCAATGAGCAATCCAACCCACGGTGCGCCCGATCGCAAAAATCACGGTAAACATAGACGTTGGTATCCCGAGCGCCTTCAGAATAATGCCCGAGTAAAAGTCGACGTTGGGGTAGAGCTTCTTGGCCACGAAATAGTCGTCCTTAAGGGCAATTTCCTCGAGCCGCTTAGCGATTTCGAGATTCTCGTCTTCGATACCCAGCTCAGCAAGCACCTCATCGGCGGCCTCTTTCATTACCTTAGCGCGAGGATCGAAATTTTTATAAACGCGATGTCCAAAACCCATTAAGCGGAAGGGGTCGTCTTTGTCCTTTGCACGTGCGATAAATTCATCGATACGGTCGACTGTGCCAATCTCTTCGAGCATCTTGACGACGGCTTCATTAGCGCCGCCATGGGAGGGGCCCCACAGCGCAGCGATGCCCGCTGCAATGCACGCAAAGGGATTGGCCTGTGAGGAGCCCGCGAGTCGCACGGTTGAGGTCGATGCGTTTTGTTCATGATCTGCGTGTAACAGGAATATGCGATCCATTGCTCGAGCGATCGTTGGAGAAACCTTCGTTGGCTCACAAGGATTACCAAACATCATGTGAAGAAAATTCGCCGCGTAGTCAAGATTGTTATCGGGGTACATGAACGGCTGGCCGATCGAGAACTTGTAGCTCATCGCGGCTAACGTCGGCATTTTTGCAATCAAGCGGAAAGCGGCTACTTCTCTATGCCATGGATCGGAAATGTCAGTGGAGTCGTGATAGAACGCGGATAGTGCGCCGACAACGCCGCACATGATGGCCATCGGATGCGCATCTCTTCGGAAGCCATTGAAAAAGGTTCTGATCTGCTCATGCACCATGGTGTGGTGCGTCATGATACCGACGAATTCTTCTTTTTGAGCGGCTGTGGGAAGCTCGCCGTTGAGCAGCAGGTAGCAGGTTTCTAAGTAGTCTGAATGCGCAGCAAGTTGCTCTATCGGGTACCCTCGATGAAGCAGAACGCCTTTCTCGCCGTCGATAAAGGTGATTTTTGATTCGCAGGCCGCGGTGGAAGTAAAGCCGGGGTCGTAAGTGAAGTAACCATTCGCCGTCAGGGTGCCGACATCAACGACATCCGGGCCAAGCGTGCCAGAGTGCACCGCTAAATCAATGGTTTGCTGGGATCCATCCTCATGGGTGAGGTTAAGGGTCGCATTCTTTTTGGACATTAGACTATCTACCACGTCGTGTTGGGAGGGTGCCAAACTAATGCTGACCGCCGGTCATGTCAATTTTGGTGTGCTCTTTCTCGACAGGCAGCCGCCAACAAATTGTAATCAATTGTCAGCACACCTATACTGCGCCCCGATGAGATTTTGGCACACGCCAAATCCACCCGCTGTTAACGAGACTAATCTGAGAGCTATTGTGAGACCGACCTCGAAGGACACACGTCCAGTCAATTTGGATTTGGGTACGATCCAGTTACCCGTTACTGCTTATGCCTCTATCGCCCACCGCGTGACCGGTGTGCTGATGTTTTTTGCCAGCTTTTTACTGTTGTGGGCGCTTGACCGCAGTTTGGCATCTGAGGCCTCTTTTGAGGCGCTGGGTGCGCTCTTATCGTCGCCAGTTGCTAAATTCCTGATGTGGGGGATTGCCTCTGCGCTGACCTACCACGCGTTAGCGGGTGTTAAGCACCTTGTGATGGACGCAGGGATAGGCGAGACAATGCGAGGGGGAGTGCTGGGTGCGCGCCTCGTTTTTGTGGCGGCACTCATTGCGGCCATCTCATGGGGTGTAGCGATATGGTGACTTCGGTAACGAGTTTTAGTCGCACCGGCCTATCTGATTGGCTTATCCAGAGAGTGACGTCGATCATACTCCTGGCATATTTTCTGCTCATCGCCTACCAGTTAATGGGTTCAGTTGACTACACTAGCTGGGCGCGGCTCTTCGAGCAGACCTGGATGAAGGTCTTCACGCTGCTGGCGGCGCTGTCTTTGGCGGCACACAGTTGGATCGGTTTGTGGTCTGTCTTCACAGACTATCTGACCGAACGGATGTTGGGCCCGAAGGGCAATGTGATTCGTTTAGTGTGTCAGCTCGGTGCTTCGCTGGCGCTGGTTGGGTACGTAATTTGGGTGGTGGTGATCGTTTGGAGTTAATCCACGACCGCTATCGGTTGCGCTTAATGCGCCGAGGTTCGGGGCAGTAAGACGGAAAAAGTGAGTGCTATGAGAACAATTTCTTTTGATGGTGTCATTGTCGGTGGTGGTGGTGCAGGTATGCGCGCGGCACTCCAGCTGGCGCAGTCGGGCTATAAAACCGCGGTCATTTCGAAGGTATTTCCGACTCGTTCGCACACCGTGTCGGCTCAGGGCGGAATTACCTGTGCTATTGCGAGCGATGATCCTCAGGATGACTGGCGTTGGCACATGTATGACACCGTCAAAGGGTCAGACTACATCGGTGACCAAGAAGCGATTGAATACATGTGTTCGGTGGGGCCTGAAGCCATCTTTGAATTAGAGCACATGGGTTTGCCGTTCTCGCGCACGGAAGAAGGACGAATCTATCAACGTCCCTTTGGCGGGCAGTCAAAAAATTATGGTGAAGGGGGACAGGCGGCGAGAACCTGCGCTGCCGCGGACCGCACAGGTCATGCGTTGCTTCACACGTTGTACCAAAATAATATCAAAAACGAGACCGTTTTCTTTAATGAATGGTTCGCCGTCGACTTGGTAAAAAACCAAGACGGGGCAGTCGTTGGGGTCGTTGCGATCTGTATTGAGACGGGCGAAACGGTCTACGTTAAATCCAAGGCGACCGTATTTGCGACGGGCGGTGCGGGACGCATCTATGCCTCCACTACCAACGCGCACATTAACACCGGCGACGGCATGGGCATGGCGCTCCGCGCGGGTGTGCCGGCGCAGGATATGGAGATGTGGCAGTTCCACCCAACGGGTATCTACGGAGCAGGCACGCTGGTGACCGAGGGGTGCCGCGGTGAAGGCGGTTATCTTGTCAATAAAGATGGCGAGCGGTTCATGGAGCGCTACGCGCCCAATGCCAAAGATCTTGCGGGTAGAGATGTTGTGGCACGATCCATGGTGCT
>CAJQKG010000011.1 GCA_905478845.1 uncultured Luminiphilus sp. | reverse complement strand
CCTGGTGTTTTGAATACGACGCAACCTCTGCTCGGGACTCATTGGCGTCACAGCTGGGATATACCGGGCGCCTAAAGGTGGGTATCGAGTGGTTATTGCGTAAACAGGGGTTAGGTGTTTCCAATCACTTTGAAGTGGGTGCCTTCCTCTGTCTGCTAGCGGGTGAGACAGTACCTGACGTGCAATTAGAGGGCATCGCGATGCGCGGCGATTTTTCGCCCAGCGCAATCAAGCTTGAGCCCGGTTACCAATGCTTCGCCAGCGTACAGCGTCCTACCAGTCGTGGGACATTATGGGTCGATAGCGCTGACCCAGCCGCAGCACCTAAATTCCGATTCAATTACTTGAGTACAGACTACGACAGAGCGGTGGCAATCGCTGCGGTAAAAGCGACTCGGGAACTCTTTCAGCAAAGGGCATGGCAGGGGCGCCTGTCGCAAGAGTTATCGGGTGTTGAGGAACTAGAGACCGATAAAGACATCATCAAATGGATCTACCGCCACGTGGAATCGAACTACCATCCTTGCGGGACATGCAGCATGGGCGAGGACGATAAGGCGGTGACTGATGCACAAGGCAGGGTCCACGGCCTTAATAATTTGAGAGTCGTCGATGCGTCAATCATTCCGGCAATCCCGTCGGGGAACCTGAACGCGGTGACCATTATGCTTGCCGAAAAAATTGCGGACAGTATTCTGGGCCTGGCTCCGCTAGCACCTGAGTATCCTGAGGGTGACAAATGCCAGAGTGCATGACAGACAGGAAGAAATAAGTGAAAAGCACATCGAGCATCAGAGGTGAGAACGGAAACACCGCCGCCCATAACAGTATGAATGCGTTCGACAAGCCCTCGGCTATATTTGCCGCGGTGATTCTCGGATTCGCCGGCACCGGCGTCGCAATGGGCATGCCGTTGCTGGTCGGCTCAATGGCGAAGTCTCTTGGCTTCAGCGAACAGCAGCTGGGCTGGTTGGCGTCCTCTGACATGGGCGGCCTATTTGTGGGGTCGATACTCGCTGCTCTGCTGGTCACCAGCGTTAACCGCCGTCTGCTTGCTGCTGGCGGGCTGTTGTTGGTGATTCTGGCCAATTACGTATCGACTCAAAACCCAGATCTTCTGCCGTTAATGCTGAGCCGACTGTCTGCGGGTATTGGTGCGGGAATCTGCTATTCCACTTGCACCGCAAGCCTTGCAGGGAGCCATCATGCTGCTCGCACCTTTAGCATCCTTCTATTTGTGCTCGTGTTAATGAATGCATTCATCTTCTACATTTTCCCCATCATAGAGGGCGAGTGGGGTGTCAATGGACTGTTTATGTTTTATCTGTTGGAGGCCGTGCCCATCCTGCTGATATTGCCCTGGCTCCCTCGCTATTGCGCTGAAAAGAGCATCGAAGAGAACGTCGAGCAGAACGTCGAGGAGAGCGTTGAGGCGCGCGACGAAGTGGCAGTGAAGGAGGGGACCGGTGGGCTATCAATTCGGTCGCATGTGCCAAAAGCGCTGCCGCGCTTGTGTTTGGTTGCTGTGTTTAGCTTTTATTTATTAGTTGGCGCGTATTGGGCTTTTATCGAGCGAGCCGGTGCGGCAGTGGGCATCAGCACTGAATTCATTGCGGGGACGCTCACCTGGGGTCAGGTGTTTAGTATCTCGGCTACGTTCATAACAGTATGGCTCGCAAGACGGTTTGGACAGCTAAAACCTCTACTTTTTGCTTTGCTGATCATGGTGATGACAATGTTGGTTTTGGCGGGAAAGGTAGACCAAATAACCTTTGTCTACAGTGTTTTTTCCTTCAGTTTTTTCTGGATATTTATCGATGTTTTTCAGTTGGGGTCCTTGTCAAACATCGATCATTCTGGCCGTTATGCGGCACTGGTTCCTGCCTTTCAAGGGATTGGGCAAGCGATGGCCCCAACGCTCGCGGGAACGCTGCTGTCATACCAGCTTGGATATGACTCGGTGATGTTGATGTGCGCAGTGGCTTCCACCATCGCGCTGCTAATTTATCTGCACGTTTACCGAGCGCTATTACGAGTGGCCCCGGAGATTGCGAATAAAGATTAGCCTGTAAAAAAGGAAGGTCAGTCCTTTTTTGCAGCCAGAAGTATCAGGGCCTTAGTTTGTCTATTGAGGGTATTTTTTAAGGCGGCTAGAGACATATCGTCACTAGAAATAAAATCTGTGAACATCTGATTGACGTTATTCCAAATAATTTCGCCAAGCGCTTGGGGGTCCACCTTTGCGGTGAAAGCCTTTTCTCTATAAAGGGAGTGCATGAGGTCAATGAGCAAGTTCCCTAGCTGATGGTCCACGTTCTGATATTCCTGAGTAAACTTTTCGTTTGACGATGCCGTCGACGCAGCAAGCGCCTGGCGCCAGCAGGTCTTATTCATGAATTCCATTGGGTGGGTGACGTACATGTCGATTAATCGATAAATAATGCTCGGATCGTTGGGCTGACGTTGAGCAATAATTCTCTCGCCAATTTGTTGCGCATCCTCTCCTTCGTCAATCAATACGGCGAGCAGCAAACCTGTCTTATTGTCGAAGTTATTGTAGATCGTTGCGGGAGATACGTTGGCTCGCTCAGCGACCAGCTCTATTGCCGTTTTCTCGTATCCTATGGATGAAAACAGTCGAGCGGCAGTCGCGACAATCAGTTTTTGCCGATTCGCTTTATTGGTTTGTCTGAGATTCATACAGCCCTTAACTGATTAGATCAATGCACCAACACAAGACTGCCCGAATGAGGGCTGATTTGGTAGGACCGCCCGCGTCGCCCTCAAGCGTTATTGGGTCTTGGGCTCAGTCAAATAGCCATGAGGATACCGCAGCCTTATTTAGGATGACGATCTGTTGGGCCTTGGGGTCATCGAGGGTATGACTCGTATCGAGTTGTAACAACTTGAGGAGATAGGGCAAGAGCTTGGCTCTTACCGTGAGTCGCCAGCGGCCCTCTACCATGCCATAGTCTTGCGCTATCACTGCTTGTTGGTTCTGATTGAGCCTAGGGTCCGGCCCAATGAGGACCTCGATTTGGGTTTGCCAGTCCTGGTCAGCTGCGGCGGTGCGAGAAGAGGCGCCGAGTAATTCGGGTTCACCGCGAAAGCGGCTTAAGACGAAGTCGCGGTAATCCTGATTTTTCTCACACCAGGCCCGCACATGCCAACGTAACCCAGTCCAAACCAGTGTGTGTGGCACGATGATGCGGCCTTCGCGATCGGGACGGCTCAAGGAGACATAATCGACCTCAATGCGCTCGTGTCCTCGTGCGGCACGGACCAGTGGCCGCAAGATGGCAGGGGGGATCTGTCGGCTGGGTACCGAGAGTATTTCGGTAGAGGTAAAGGCTTCGGGCAGTTGCCCGAGCATCTGCTGGACGTCACTTAAGCCCGCGAGAATCTCGAGATACTCGGAGGTTTCTCCCCGAGTGAGCTGCGGTTTAAAGTGATCGCTGGGTGTATAGCCTTTGGCTGTGGCGTCGTAGTCAAGATTCCCCGGAGCAATAGTCCGTTTGTAATTATTAATGTCCTTGCTGGCCTGCTGGCGACCAATACCGAACACCTCGCAAAGATGACGCGTTGTCAGCCGTCCCTCCCACAGGGCGATAATTTCAATGAACCGATAACGCAGCAATTGCTCCCATCGTAGGGTGCTCATACGGCGCTCGTTGGTGTTGTAAACAGTGCTTCCACAGCAGTCTCCCTCAGGCTTGTGTTCACCATACCGTCGATTGTGTGTGGCGTGTAGTCGTGGCTCAATCCGAACCTGAGGAAATCAACCGCATACGTCAATTTGAGTCGAGTGTCGATAAAGTACTGTCCGGCCTGACGCCATAGCCGACTTATTTTTGGCCAATTATTTTTGAGTGCCAAATACTCCGGCAGTCGCATTTGGTTCAACCGCCGACCTCTACCATGTCAAGGCCGATAGGCCGCACCAAGACAGGCGTGGACGCGTCAAAGACTAACTTCTTTCAGGCCTGCCACTCCCTTATATCTTGCCAAGCGGTCGCCTCGCTACCTAACTAAGGGGTGTACCAGATAGGGGAGGTGTAGGCTCTGTCCTGAATGACCACTGGCACTTCATCTGGCAGGTCAAGTTTGTAGAATTTTGCGTCGTAGGCGGTCCAGCGAGGCGTCGGGATCTCTACAACCCGCGCATAATAAAAAGCATGCTGAGTAGGGCTGAATTCGGGGTCAGTCCATACGACAGACAAGGTCGCAGCCCCAATACTGTTGGCATAGCTGGCGTCGGCAACATCGACCGTGTTGCCAACTGGCGGTGCTCGGCCGGTACGCAAATCTACCCCTCTCCCATCGGATAGAGCCACATCGTAGACCTTCTCCTGCGATTCGCCCTCATTGTCCAGCCATGCCTTCACAACCTGAATGCGGTCCAGATTAGCTCCAAGGGGGTCCTTGGAGGCATAAACCATTAGTTTGGGGGTTGCTCCCTCCTGTGCCTGCGCCAGATCGCCACCCATCGGCACACCTTTGCGGTACCCGATATCAACAAAATCGGAGCGCAACACATCAGTGTCATCAAAGTCCCAGCCGCCAAATACCCTGACCGTAATACGTGGGCCTGTTGTCGCATAAACCTCTTTACGTTTCATTGCCTCGAATAGCGACTCGCGGGTATTTTCTTCGGCCCACACAGCGGCAAGACCAGAAGCGCTCAGCAGCCAGTTGTCCCAGTATGCGTTCGCCACCTTGTCACGAAATCGTTCGGGTGACGGCTCAGAGTTCACAAACTTACCAAAAAAGTTGTCCTCATCAGCCGTAGACACACCATTATGGCCATCGGTGCTGCCAATCATGCCGAACTTGAACGGATTCGCGCCCAATGCACTATTGAATTCCAGTCCTTGCTTGAGCGCCGAGCGACTGTAGTTCGCGGGCAGCTTCTCTGCTGGCGTGTCGGGCACATACCAACTGTCCCACCGCTCAAAGTCCGCGAACTCGTCCTCAGGAGAGAGCACCGGATGTGTCTCACTATCCCCCTTAACCTGCGTTACTTCGTAAAGCGGCTCCCAACGTGCGCGAGTTTTGGCATACTGTTTCGTGAACGGCTGATCCTGAAGCGTCTGGGCCGCAAACATCAAACCGCTACTCAAATTCGCGTTATGCGGAATCGCGATCACTTCACCACCCACCTCGCGTTCATATTTTTCGAAAAAGGCCCACAGGGCCTCGGGATCTTCGCTGTCCTGAGCACTGAACGGGCGCACTTGATCTGACCTACCCGTCCCTTCCTTAAACAACACAACCCGATGCAGATTGCTATCGCGAGGCGCCGACGTCCACTCGTAGGCCGCGAAGGTAGTGAAAAAACCCGGCTGGTAAAATTCCTCTGCTGTTTCCACCACGTCATGCCAAATTGCGCGCAATTCGCTTTCTGGAAGGCGAGTGGGGTCTGTGCCATTCAGAATGCCAAGGATCTCCTCGAACAAGGTGCTGTCTTGACCGGCCTGCATGTATCCATACCAACGTCTGCCAACCTCTGTCTTCAGCAGTTCGAGGTCACGAGCTGCAATACGAGGCAGGACACCGAGAAACTCTCCATGATCTGTCACCGCAAGAAAGTCCAGTGGACGGCGTAATTTCGCCCTCACGCCATTTTCAACGATGAGCTCCTGCCCCTGTGCAAAACGGTACGCGTCTGCAGCGAGAGAATTTGTTGTTCCCAGCGAGAAAGCATCAACTGAATTGTTTGTATGCAGATGCAAGTCACCCCAATAGACCTGCTGGGGAATCGGCGTGGCAATTGGGGGCGAATATGCCGGCAACATTTCATTAGCGATCGCGCGCTCTACTAGAGCGGCCGCGAGTAGCGTTAAAAAAACCCATTTGACTCGAGCACAAGCGTTGACGGTAAGAAAGGCAAGGGGATACCGCCTTTCTATTTGAGGCTTACGGCCCGGCATTCTCATCAATGTCTTTCCCTCTAGGTATATCGTCACTCTCTAAGTGTTGCGAGATTAGCATGCAATGATACAAGGGCTGTCATTCACTCTCACCAGAGTGCAAGCGAGCTGAGACGCTCTCAAACAGGGACGCTTAACAACGCAGTTACCAGATAGAAAATCTGCTGTCGTGCGACTCGATCAATGGGGGATAGTTTTACCGGCAACGTTGTAAGGGAGTTTTATCGAACTGCCGACCTCTGCCATGTCAAGGCCGATAGGCCGCATAAAGACACGGGTGGACGCATTAGAATTCGTCAGGTCGAAGGGTTCACTAACCCACAAGCTGAGGGCTTGGAGCCCTGCAGAGTGTTCATCCGCGGCT
>CAJQKG010000010.1 GCA_905478845.1 uncultured Luminiphilus sp. | reverse complement strand
GATCTTACTGCGGCTATTTTTGCCGCGGATATGGAGGGCACCGTCAATGGCTTCCGTCGCCATCTTCAGTCGGACTATGTGGCGCGACTGGGTGCAATGGCAACGGGTCCCGCAAAATCGTCCTACGATAGTTCGGCGCAAGCGATGGCTTACTATGAGCTGTTAGCACTGCAAGACCAGCTGAAGCAGCGCTCAGCCCCTGACACCATGACTCGGGCACACACACAACACTTGCTGTTTATGATTGCTCAAAGCTTAGAGCCTGCTAGCGCAGGCTGAGAGTCGGGCGAGGGAGTGGTTCAGCTATGGCGACGGTCTAACGCTAGCTTGCCGCAAGCGAAGGCAGCCTGTTCGTCGGCATAGCTCAGGTAGGGGGGCCGCTGACTAGGTACTGGGGCAGGTCGCCTCGCGCTCAGGATGCCTCACCAGTGTGAGGAGTATTTCACCGACGCCGACGCCGAACTTGCGCATCTTTGATTCGTTAATGACGACATTCTCGCTGACGCGATACATACGATCGTCGATATGCACGTCGATAGGGCCGTCCTCGAGCTCAATGCGTAATGTGTAATCCAGAAACATGGCATTACCCTGCCAACGGGCGTTGCCTTCGCCCACCACGTCGCCTGCAGTGCCAATGTAACGTTGCGCCCCATCTGGCGTTAGCGTCCAAATACGGACCTGTTGCTCACCATCATCGAAAACAAACGCCTCATCCAGCGTGCCAACGCCATCCTGCCAGCAGGCGGTGATATCCGCATTAAAAGAGCGTGTTGCAGCGCCGGAATAGTCTCTCACCACGCCATGCGCCGTCAGTATTCCGCTAAAAAAATCTTCAGGATCAAATGACGGTTCAGCCATCTGATGATCATCAATAGACGCGGTGCCACAGGCGCTCAGCAGCCCGATAAGGCCGGATAACACACCCATCCCTAGCAGGGTTCTCGCAGCGGTGGCGAATCGACCGTCGCTGTGACGAGGGCCGTCTGGAGGGGAAACAATGAACATGGCAGTGACCTCAGTAAACTTAGTAAGCGATACGGTTGCTTGAGGGTGTCGGATCTGCAGAGCGTCACCAGGCCCTGAGTGACGCACCGCATGAGAGAACACCGCATTAAAGAGCGCTGCGCTAGAGAGCAATGTGCTTCATCCGCGCTGAGGGTTGGCCAGCGTCAATGCGAACAGTGCATCAAAACGAATGAGGTCGTCGCGGCTGAGGTGTTATCGCTTCTTGAGGGGGGCGACCGCCCCCTTTTCGACTCGCATGCTCAATAGGGGGCGAGTGCTTGATGAAACGCGCTTTCGTTTAGTGCCCACCAAAGACCAGCATCTGTACGGGCAGTAACAAGGCCTGCATTCTGAGAATAATGGCGTGGATCAGACCGACGGTATCGACCATGTGCAAAAACACGGTTTCGCCTAGTCCTAAATTGCCTTGTTCCAATCGCTCGTGATTACTGGTGTAGGCATTAGCAATACACTTACTCCCGGGGATGACGTTGGTAAGGCCTCCGGTGTAGAGAGGCTCCATGACAACGGTCAGTGTGCCAGGGCGTGCCCGTTGTTGCGCATCAATGAGGATATCCGCCGGCTTGAGTTGCCCCGCGGCGACGACCGGCTGCACTCGCGTCACAACCATGGGAATCACCGTAAACGGATTCGATAGGCACACCACTTCAGCCAGCATGCCTTTTTTAATGACTTGTGTTGCGAGTTGGTTAAAGCCAGCCGCTATTGAGGTTTGCCCCGATTCCGGCCCTGATGTTGGGATCAATACGCCGGCTGGTCGCAAAATCGGATTGACGTAGTCGCCGCGTTGAAGGAAAAACTGCGCCACTTTGCCATCCACACCGGCATAGATGACGGTCTTATCGAGCTCTACCTGCGCCTGTTCGAGCTGCTTCTGAGCACTCTTTTGCTGCGCGGGAAGGATCTCGCTGATCTGCGTTTCCACAGCGGCAACATTGGCTTTGGCCGCTTGCACGCCGCCTTTTTTCTGAGACAGCGAAATCTCGAGGCGATCCAATTCTATTTGGCTGACTAATTGCTGGCCCCGTGCCGCTAAGGCCTTCTTTTTAGTGAGCTCGTTTTCTGTTTGCGCGAGTGAGCTTTCGGCTTGCACTTGCTTTGCCTTTGCGCCGTCTAATTGCGCTTGGGCTTGTATAAAAGCGGAGGCGATTTGACCTAGCTGACTTTCGGCGATACTGACACTAGCGGCTTGTGAACTATCGAGTAAGCTGAATAAGGGGGCTCCCGCCTCAACCGCCTCGCCATTTTTGACAAACACCTCTTCGACCAAACCGCCGCCTTGGGGGAGCAAGGGTATGGTACGGAAGTAGGGGCCCGCATTAGTCGTTGAGGGGTGAAAATAGAAAACCACCGTGATGAAGCTAATCGTTAAAACAAAGCAGGCGGTAATCCCGATGCGCAGTTCGTACCAAAGCGTAAAGAAGGTGATCTCCTCACCCCAGCGCTTACCTTGTCGGTAGCGGCGGAACAGGTAATCGGGCAAGACCGTAAACAAAGAGCACAGAATCAGTTCTAGCATGACTTAACGCGCCTCCTCGGAGTGATCGAGTTGCGGCGGTGTGGGGTCTGCATCCGTTGCCGTCAGTTTTTTTAATGAGTCTGAAATACTGCGAATCGGCGTTAAAAAGTCGGGTAGCTTGAGCACTGCCAGGATCAATGCGACCACCCAGAAGATATTATTGTGGGTAAACAAGGCTAACAGCGCGAGCACCATAATGAGTTGAGATTGCGTATTGCCGTGCTTGTGGGCCAATCGCTCTGGTATCGCATGAAGCGACAAATAGCCGACGCCGATCCCCAGTACAGCCAGTACTAAAATGATAGTGATCGCGGAGAAAAGCGGGTCACTCCCATCGGCGGCGCCGATAAAGCTGGGCAGTGTGTGGGGGGCTAGCGGATGGAGTTCTGCAGACATGGTGTCGACCTCTCAGAAGTGACGATGACTCAAGTCTATCAGGCAGCGGCTGGTTTGTTCTGTTTTAGCCACGCATGACGTAAATGATCGGTTGTGAGCGTGCGCAGAATATGACCCTCTTGGTCGAGCTGGTCAGTCAGTTGGCCGTCCGGTGCATACAGCTCAAATAAGACGAGCGCACCGTCAGGCCCACCTTGTTCCATATGGATATCGCCGGGCGGTTTTTTGGCATAGTCACCGGTGGTTCTAACGGTTGTCCCGGTTAGTTCATGACGCTCGTAAGTACTGACATGGAGCGCTCCAGCGAGGACGATTGAAGTAGTCGAGCAGAGGTGCCGGTGAAAGTGGCAATAACAATGAGGGTCCCAACGATAGAGCACGCTGACATGCCCCGATGCGTCGATATCAAGAATCGTCCCCCAATAGCTGATGGGCGTATCGCCAGCACTGTCATCACTGTAGTGAGTCCAGTGCAGCGCGCTGTGATCGAGCAAATTACCGTTCACGTCTCGCTGCCACTTATCGTCGAAGAATGACCATCGATAATGGCAACCTTTCCAGCTCAGTCAAGTGGCAAGACGAAAGCTGTCACGAATAGAGCGGTTTTCAGCTGAAATACTGAGATGACGATAGGTGGGTTATTCAGCGGTAATAAAGGGGCCATCGACGCAAATTCGGCGACCATCTGGCGACGCACAGGCGCCACAAATCCCGACGCCACACTTCGTCAAATAATCGATCGCGCTGAAAATACGGTTTGCCGAGACAAATTGTTGCTGCACCGCCTCGCTGGCATGAATCATGGGCGCCGGCCCACAGTTATAGAACACCATCTTCTCCAGTGCGGCCGCTGATTGCTCGCCTAAGAAGGCAGCCAGTGCATCGCTAACCCGGCCCTCGAAGCCGGCACTGCCATCGTCTGTCGCAATCGTGACCCGAGCGGCGCTCTCGCACTCCTCACGGAAATACAGTCGGTTAGCGGTTCGCGCGCCGACAAAGATATCAGCGGGTTGTTCTGCTGAACCAAAATCTTCAGCAATTTGCAGTACCGCAGCCAGTCCGGTGCCGCCCGCGACACAAACAATATGCGCCTCATCAGGGGGGGTGACGGCGACCCCGTGGGGGCCTCTCAAATACAGCGTGTCGCCCGGAGAGACTTGGTAGCAGGCATCCGTAAACGGCCCCACATTAATCACCGCCAATCTGACCGGATCTGCGGTGAGACAAGAAAACGGTTTTTCACCGACACCGGGTATCCAGACAAAGACATATTCTCCTGCCCGGATATCGAGGCTACCATCTAAAGTAACCACACTGATGTCGTCACAGACGGGCTGGTTGTCAGTCACCTGATAAGGCGTAAAGCTCATATCCAGATCGAAGCGAACCTGTTCGGCGGCTCGATCTGTTTGGTGGTTCATATCGTGCCCGAGGTCGGCAAAGTATTGCCCCAATGCCTCGGTATCGAGCCCGGTGAGCCCTGATCCAATGCCGAAAATAGTGGCGCCACAGTGCGCTGCTGCGCGGCAGTCCGTGGCAGAAGAGAGACCGCCGCAGCCGATTAAAGGCAAGTCGGTCACGGCCCGTAATGCCGCTAGCGCCTTTAAGGTGACGGGTAAAACGCCTTTTCCCGACATCCCGCCCAACCCATTACTGAGTATGGAGTGCCCATGACTCTCGGTGTAACCTGGCCCTGTGGTATTGATCGCGCACAGCCCCGCGGCGCCGCCCGCTAATGCCGCTTTTCCAATGACGGCGATATCGTCCACGTTGGGCGTGAGTTTGGCGATAACCGGTATCTCTACTGCGTCACAGACCGCGGCAACGATATCCCGCACCATATCCGGATCTTGTCCCATTGCCATGCCGTAGCCTTTGGCATGGGGGCAAGAGAGATTGAGCTCTAGACCATCTGCTACGGGGGCCAGCTGTCGCGCTACGGCGACAAATTCTTCAATGGATCCCCCAAAAATAGAGACCAGTAAAAATCGATCTTCTGGCACGGTGAGCGTGCGAAGGCCTTTGAGGGCCTCTTCTACGCCCGGGTTAGTCAAGCCAATCGCGTTGACGAAACAGCCCGGCGCATACTGAGAGTACACGGGTTCTCGATACCCCAGCCGCGGCTCAAAGCCGATGCTTTTTGTCGTGATCACGCCAATCTCAGGGATCGTATCGATCACGCGCTGAATAATGGAAGGCGCGGTAGTCACAATTCCCGACGGGATCGTAAAGGGACCCGATAGCGGCTTGCCGAGAAACTCGGTGGTCAAAGTCTTATCTCCCTGTTGAGGCGGCGATTATACGTTGCCCCGCCACCGGGCGTCATGCAAAGACTGGCGCCGACCCGCCAGCACGAGTGATATTAGGTGCCACAAAAGGTTTGAGTGACCCGTTCTTGTTCGCTGGGAGGGCGCGCCCATTCGAGATCATGAGCGTCCCAAGTAAAAGGGGTTTGGGCGCGTGCAGCCCAGGCGTGTATCCAGTCGAGCTCGCCCGCTTCCGCCCGCTCAATGGCGCGGTGCACCAGATGGTTTCTCGGAATCACGATCGGGTTGGCGGATTGCATGTCTGTATTCAGCGCCTCGGTATCCCCCGCATTGTCTTTGCGCCGGGCTGCCCATTGTTGCGCCCACTCTGTCAGCGCCGCAGGTGCGGCAAATAGCTCGGGTAGGGGCGAATGCGCCAGTGTGTCGTTGGCACATTCGGTTAGCCATCGAAACGCCAAGGTAAAATCCAGGCGCTCTGCTGCCAAGATATCGTGGAAAGCCTGGAGCAGTGCGCCGTCGGTCTCTTTCATGCTATCGAGCCCTAATTTAGTTGCTAAACGGGCTTGATGCTGGTGATGAAAGCGCTGCGGGTAACGGTCAACGACGGCTTGTGCTTGCTGCTGTGCCACCGTGGGATCCGAGTCGATGAGCGGCAGCAAACACTCTGCTAGTACCGCGAGGTTCCAGTGCATGATGCCCGGTTGGTTGGGCCACGCGTAGCGGCCCTGGCGATCAATGGAACTAAAGGAAGCGGTCGGGTCAAAATGGTCCATAAAAGCGCAAGGACCATAATCGATGGTTTCACCACACAGTAAGGCATTGTCGGTATTGAGAACGCCGTGGACGAAGCCGAGTACCTGCCAGTGCGCCACCAAGTTAGCGAAATGAGCGCAAACACCATCGAGCAGCACTAAAGCCGCGTTCTGCTCACCCGAATGGTCTGAAAAATGGCGTTGTACGACATAATCGACCAATTCCGCCAAACCCTCACCGTTGCGTGTCATGGCAAAGTACTGGACGGTGCCGACGCGAAGGTGACTACTCGCCACTCTCGTCAGGACGGCGCCCGGTTCGAGGCGATTGCGATAGACCGGATCACCGCTGCTAATCGCTGCCAGCGCCCGCGTCGTGGGCACACCGAGGGCGCTCATCGCCTCGGAGACCAAATATTCTCGGATCACGGGCCCCACAGGAGAGCGGCCGTCACCGCCGCGAGAATAGGGCGTCGGGCCTGCACCCTTTAACTGGACATCAAAACGATCGCCAGCAGAGGTGACCCACTCGCCGAGCAAGGTGGCGCGGCCATCACCGAGTTGCGGATTATATTGCCCAAATTGATGCCCGGCATAGGCAGTCGCGATGGGTTGTGTGCCCTGAAGTATCTCGTTTCCTGCCAGTGCGCTCAGTTGCGTCGGATCGGATAGTGGGTCACCCGGCCACTCGAGCGCGGCGGCGAGTGTCGCATTCCATAGCAGTACCTGGGGCGCCGAGACGGGATCGAGTTGCTGTACCGAGCTGTAAGTGCGCCCGAGACGCCCATAAGAATGGTCAAACCCTGGCGTCATCATCTCGCTACCGTGTTGGAAAATGGTTCAATCACCGAACAGTTTCTTCATAAAGGCGCCCGCTTTTTCCTCGATCACCTCTTGAAGCTGCTGTTGCGCTTCATTTTTCAGGATCTGCTCGGCCACCGACGCAACATCAATCTGGCAAGCGGTGCCGGATTCCGACGATAGATTGCCGGTGCAGTCGACCGGCCAGTCGACGCCAGCGTAACGTTGATCAATGACACACTGCGGGCTGACCTGCGTGATGTCATTATTGACTTGGCCTTCCAGCCTGAAGCGGTAGTCGAGGGTATCTAACGCAACATCACCCGAGCCTTTCATCACCACGCCGGGTGTTGCAAAGCGCAGTGTTTCAATGTCGCCTGCGCCGTCATCGAAATCGAGCGCCAGTGAGAGCTCACTAATGGGTGTGTTGGTGGGAAGACCGGTGATCGGTGGTATTTTATTCACCGCCGCAACGGCCGTGCAGACTAATCCTTGAACTGCAATTTTATTGAACACAAGGTCCTGACCCTCGGCGGTGACATCGCCATTGAGCCCAGTGAGGAGATCGTTGCTGCTCGCACCTTCAGTGTCGATCTCCCACGCCAATTCGATGCGTCCTGTGGCAGCATCAGTGTTCCCCAAGCTCGCCAGCAGCAGATCCATATTGACCCCTTTTAGCCCGCCCTCGACGTCGGCCTCCACGATGGGTCTGCGCGCATTCAGCGTGATGCGGGTGTCGAGCTGCCCCTCGTGGAGCACACCACGCACGTACTCAATATCGGTGATGCCATCTCGCACTGTCAGAGAGACTTGAGCCGTGTTGATAGATTGTCCACTCACAATTAGGTGGTTAGCCGCCACGCGCAGTGCTAGGTCTAGATCCCGGAGTGGGCCCACGGGTAATGGTGCTGGAACGTTTTGTGTTGGCTGAGCGACGGGCTTGGGAGCCGTTGCTGTGGCCTTTGGCGCCGCCTCCTTCGCTGCTGTCTGCTTCGATGCTGTCTGCTTCGGTATTGGGTTTGTCGCAGCCGGGGTTGCGGGGTGAATTTGATCGAGATCGAGTCGCTCAGTCGTGATGTCGAGTTTGATCTCTGGACTCTCAAGCCGCGACCACACCAGCTGGCCGCTCACATCACCCCCTGGGAGGGTCGTCTCAATGGCCAAAGTGGCCTTAGCGGGGGTCATCGTGAA
>CAJQKG010000009.1 GCA_905478845.1 uncultured Luminiphilus sp. | reverse complement strand
GAAGTCCCGAGGCGTGCAAGATGGCAACAGCAGGACGCGAACGACCTCGCTGGGCGGCGTGTTTAAGTCGAACCCCTCATCGCGTGCAGAATTCTTGAGCTAAATGATCGTCAAAGTGCACAGCACAAAGCGCAGCATCCAACACGATAACGCTCGCTGGCTCGGTAAACGCAGCAACCAGCACGGCTGAACGACGACGATTTAGCGTGCGTCACTCTGGGCGATCACGGTCTCGGCGGTCACACTGTCAGGATTCACGCCCGCATCAGCACCCTCCAAAAACCAACGGATACGAGTGGAGATCACCTCGGCCCCCTCCTCCATATGCGTATGATGCTTGCCCGGCACGCTTTGCACCATGCAATGTGGTACCTGAGCGATCGCCTGCAATGAGGCCTCTAATCCAGCTCGAACCCGCAGCCCCTCCTCAGCAACCAGCACCAGCGTCTTGCTAGTCAGACTCTCGTAAAAAGCGGCACACATGCCAGCCGTCAGCTTGACCGCAGAAGCGTGATTCAAGCGTGGATCGTGGGTGAGCTCGAAACCATCAGCATGAGGACGAAGCGCTCTGGGGGCCAATAGTCTGGCGCTACTTTCCGAGAAACCCAGCTTGACCCTGGCAGTGACAAAACCTTCAACATCACTGAAGTGACGTCTCCGACGCGCTTTCGCTGCCTCACGATCTACCTGCGCCTGCCTAAACTGCCTCGCCGCCGCTGACTCCTCGGCGGGCACGGGCAGCATGCCATCGAGCAATACCAGATGAGAACAGCGCTTCTCCAATGCGGCAGCGAAGAGCACAGCAATCGCCGCACCCCGACTGTGGCCCATCACAATGAGGGGCGCTGCGCCGAGCTGCTCGACGATCCCCAATAGCTGAGGGACATCGTCCCAGATGTGGTATGTCGCATCGGTCGAGCGATGATCACTGTGCCCCTGCCCTGACAAATCCAGTGCCAATAGTCTGTATTGCGCAAGATACGGCGCCAGCACCGAAAACGACAAGGCGTTATCTAACCAGCCATGGAGCGCAATAATGAGGGGTCCCTCCGGATTACCCCACTCAATACCCCGATACGTCAGACCGTCGACGACAAAGGCACACGCCCGACCTGAATCATTCATGCGAGCAACCCTTGGGGGACGATTGATGACGAAGCACGGTCGCACCCCCCCGTTCTAAACTCAACACATCGAGCGTTGCGGAGCCGCTCGGTAACAGGGATGGCAACGCATCATCATCACTCCACAGTGCAATTGCCCGAGAGACGAATGGTTCATGCGACACCAAGACGACATGGGCGGCAGCGTCAGTGGTCTGCCAAACGCTATCAGTGGGACTCGCTCCCGGGACGAGTAGCTCATCTGCGACGCAACACGCTGGATGCCATAGGCGATTCAGTATGGCTGCGGTCTGTGATGTTCGGGTCAGCGGGCTATAACGCAAATGGCTCACATGAGGGTGGCCAAACTGCGTAATCCATAGCGAAAAGGCCTCTGCCGCGGAGACCACCTCAGCCCGGCCGCGCGCGGTCAACTCGCGCTCCGCATCGCAAGGCGCTAGACCTGCCTCGCCGTGGCGCCAAACTGTCAGGAGCACCTTAGGCGTCGCTCATCTCCACCAAGAGCTTATTGAGTCGCGCAACATAACTCGCAGGGTCCTCGAGCGCCGATCCCTCAGCCAAAAATGCCTGGTCTAGCAGGATTTGAGCTAGATCGGCAAAACGGTCCTCGTCTGATTCCTGATCCAATCGCTGTAGCAAAGGATGCTCTACATTAATTTCCATCGTCGGCTTGGTCTCGGGCATTGCCTGTCCGGCAGCCTCCATCATGCGACGCATTTGCGCTCCCATTTCATGCTCTGCCACGGTTAAACAGGCAGGGGAGGCCGTCAAGCGCACAGTAGGACGAACGGCCGCCACTTGGTCTTGTAAAACATCTTGCATCCGTTCAATCAGCGATTCACTCGCTTTCTCAGCCGCCTCAAGCGCTTCCTTAGACTTTTCATCCTCTGCAGAGTCATCCCATTCCCCCTTTGCACAATCCTTGAAGGGCTTGCCGTCATATTCACCGAGATGACTCATCAACCACTCATCAACACGGTCCGACAATAGTAAGACCTCAACACCTTGCTGCCTCAAGGCCTCGATATGCGGACTATTTTTTGCCGTGACATGATTTTCTGCCACCACGTAATAAATCGATTGCTGGTCGGCCGACATCGATTCTACGTACTGCTTCAGCGACACACGCTGAAGCGCCTCATCATCACGTGTCGTCGCAAAACGAAGCAGCTCTGCCACTTTCTCGCGATTGCCAAAATCCTCTGCAGGCCCCTCTTTCAATACGACACCGAAAGTGTCCCAAAAACGCTCAAAGTCCTCCGGCGATTTGGCGGCCATCTTACTCACCATATCTAGCACGCGCTTGGTGAGCGCACCACGAATCGAGTCGACCTGCTGGTTTTGCTGCAACAGCTCCCTTGAAACATTAAGCGGAAGATCGTTTGAATCCAGCACTCCTTTGACAAAGCGCAAATACATAGGAAGAAATTGCTCTGCTTCATCCATGATGAAAGTACGCTGCACGTAGAGCTTAAGTCCTCGGGCCCCCTCCCTCTGCCACAGATCAAACGGAGCGCGCTGCGGCACATAGAGCAGCGATGTGTACTCAAGCTTGCCCTCGACCGCGTTATGACTCCAGGTCAGCGCCTCTTCGAAGTCGTGAGAGATATGCTTATAAAAGGACTGATATTCTTCATCACTGACCTCCGAGCGACTCCGAGTCCAGAGCGCCTTAGCCTCATTAATGGCCTCCCAGGTGGGCTCAGGGTCAGTCGCATCAGCGTCGTCATCCTCATCGGTCTGCGTGATCGCCTCAGGCATCATCACGGGTACCGAGATGTGGTCCGAATACTTCTTAATCACTGACCGCACTCGCCAGCTATCGGCAAACTCATCCGCATCCGATTTTAAGTGCAGCACCACGGTAGTTCCTGCAGCGTCACGCTCTGCCTCAGAAATGGTGAATTCATCTTCGCCCGCAGACTCCCAACCGGTGGCGGTATCGCTCCCCGCCTTTCGTGTCACTACTTCCACGCGATCAGCAACAATGAAGGACGAATAAAAACCCACGCCAAACTGACCAATCAACTGGCTATCCTGTTTTTGATCACCACTGAGCTGCTCCATAAAAGCGGCAGTGCCCGATTTGGCGATTGTCCCTAAGTTATCAATCACTTCCTCTCGGGTCATTCCGATACCATTATCATCAATGGTGATCGTTTTCGCTTCTGCATCAGCCGCGACTCGAATGCGATACTCCGCTTCCAAGCCTGCCAACGCAGGATCACTGATGACCGCGAATCGGTGCTTATCAATGGCGTCTGATGCATTAGAGATCAGTTCCCTCAAAAATATTTCGCGATTGGAATACAAGGAATGGATCATGAGTTGAAGCAATCGCTTCGCCTCGGTTTGAAATCCCATTGTTTGCGTGGCTTCTGCAGTCATGGCTCGTCTCGTCTCACTGGGTTATGTCGAATAGATGGGGGTCCGAAAAATAATTTCAACTAGGAAACTCTATCTTTAGCGCATAAAAAAGCCCGCTAAAGCGGGCTGGGATTGTCTTCGCTGGCTTACCAGCCGGTAATTTCAGTCAATGCGGCGCCAATATCGGCCAAAGAGCGCACGGTTTTAACGCCCGCCGCCTCAAGGGCCGCAAACTTTTCATCCGCCGTGCCCTTCCCGCCTGAGATGATCGCACCCGCATGACCCATTCGCTTACCCTTCGGAGCGGTCACGCCTGCAATATAAGAGACGACTGGCTTAGTGACATGGTGACGAATAAATTCAGCTGCTTCTTCTTCAGCGGTTCCGCCAATCTCACCGATCATGACGATCGCCTCAGTGCTGTCATCTTTTTCAAACAAATCGAGAATATCAATAAAGTGGGAGCCCGGAATGGGATCGCCACCAATACCAACACAAGTCGACTGCCCGTAACCGACATCGGTTGTCTGCTTGACGGCCTCGTAAGTGAGTGTGCCTGAACGGGACACGATGCCGACGCGACCGGGCAGATGGATTTCTGCTGGCATGATGCCAATCTTGCACTGACCCGGCGTGATCACACCGGGGCAGTTGGGCCCAATCAGGCGCACACCCAACTCGTCACACTTGACCTTCGCGTCCAACATGTCGAGTGTCGGCACCCCCTCGGTGATGCAGACAATCAGCTTAATGCCGGCCATAGCGGCTTCAAGAATCGAATCCTTACAAAATGGCGCCGGCACATAAATTACCGAGGCCTCTGCACCGGTCGCCGTGACTGCCTCAGAAACGGTATTAAAGACCGGCAGACCCAAATGCGTTTGACCGCCTTTTCCTGGTGTTACGCCACCCACCATTTTTGTGCCATAAGCAATGGCCTGCTCCGAGTGAAAGGTGCCTTGTGAGCCAGTGAAACCCTGACAGATAACGCGCGTTTCTGCATTGATCAAAATACTCATTGGACACCTCCAGCCGCTGCAACCACTTTTTGGGCCGCGTCCGTCAGACTTTCCGCCGCTTCGATATTAAGACCACTGTTAGCGAGCACCTCGCGGCCTAGGACTGCGTTGTTGCCCTCTAATCTCACCACAACAGGCACCTCAACTCCCACCTCTTCCACCGCGCCAATCACGCCCTCAGCGATCAGATCGCAACGGACAATCCCGCCAAAAATATTAATCAACACGGCCTTGACGTTATCGTCAGACAGAATAATTTTAAATGCCTCTGTGACACGCTCCTTGGTCGCACCACCACCTACATCTAAAAAGTTGGCGGGTGACCCACCATGCAACTTCACAATATCCATTGTGCCCATTGCCAACCCAGCACCGTTCACCATGCACCCTATACTGCCGTCGAGCGCCACATAATTGAGCTCCCACTGTGCGGCATGCGACTCGCGCTCATCTTCTTGAGAGGGATCGTGCATCGCTTGCAAACTAGGTTGTCGATACAGCGCATTGGAATCTACTACGACCTTGGCATCCAGGCAGTGCAGATTACCTTCGTTGGTAATCACCAGAGGATTCACCTCAATCAATGCCAAATCCTTCTCCTGAAACAATTTGGCCAAGCCCAAAAAGATGGTCACAAATTGCTTAATCTGAACCCCCGACAGGCCCAGTCGAAACGCCAGATCGCGCCCCTGAAAAGGTTGCGCCCCCACTAAAGGATCCACCTCTGCCTTGAGGATTTTGTCGGGTGTTTCTTCTGCGACCTTTTCGATCTCGACACCGCCCTCGGTAGAGGCCATGAATACGATACGACGACTGGCACGATCAACCACTGCGCCCAAATACAACTCTTCTGCAATATCCGTACAAGACTCGACCAAGATTCGCGATACGGGCTGGCCGGCGGCATCGGTCTGATAGGTCACCAATCGCTCGCCCAACCACTGTTTGGCGAAGTCACCGGCGGCTTGCGGTGAATCAATTAATTTGACACCACCCGCCTTACCACGACCACCCGCGTGCACCTGAGCCTTAACCACCCATTGATTACCGCCGATCTTCGTGGCTGCCTCAATGGCCGCCTCTGCCGACTCGACAGCGTGCCCAATGGAAACAGGCAGCCCATATTCGGCGAATAAGGCCTTGCCCTGATACTCATGCAGATTCATATAAACCTCTCAGCTATTACCTGGTATACCCCACACTCCCCCAGCACCAGGCGGTCAAGAGAGCCTACAAATCGTTGTTATCGCTGAGGACGATTCACCATGTGAATCGCCCTGCCATCCACCGCTAACGCCGCTTCATGGATCGCTTCTGACATCGTCGGGTGCCCAAACACCATCAGCTGCAAATCCTCGGTACTCGCAGCCATCTCCATGGCAATGACAATTTGCTGTACCAAGTCAGCCGCAGAGGGACCTACCACATGGGCGCCGAGAATCTGATCGGAATCGGCATCAGAAAGAATCTTCACCAAGCCGTCGGTCTCCCCTGACGCTTGTGCACGCCCAATCGCTGCAAACGGGAAGGTTCCTATTTTATAATCGACACCCTCAGCCTTTAATTCTTGTTCGTTTTTTCCGACCGCAGCGACTTCTGGGTGGGTATAAATAATGGAAGGTACGACGTCATAGTTCAGCTGCGCCGCTTTACCATGAATGCGCTCGGCGACCATGATGCCTTCTTCAGATCCCTTGTGCGCCAGCATCGGTCCCCGCACGATATCACCAATCGCCCAGACACCCGGCGCCTCGGTCGCACAGTGTTCATTCACAAACACAAATCCTCGCTCATCCGTACTGACACCTGAATCACCTGAGAACAGCTTGTCGGTACGAGGCCGCCGGCCCACCGCAACAATCAGCCGATCAAATGCTTCTGTGTGCTCGGCGTCTCCCACCGAGTAACCCACCGTGACCTGCTCTGGCGTGACTTCTACCCCCGTCACCCTGGCGCCGAGTCGAATATCGAGACCCTGCTTGGCGAATATTTTGCCGGACTCTTTGGCAATCTGCTCGTCCATGGCAGGCAAGAACTGCTCCATCGCCTCGAGAATCACCACCTCAGCACCCAAACGCGCCCATACGCTGCCAAGCTCAAGACCAATGACACCCGCGCCAATCACGCCCAGCCGCGCCGGGACCGCATCGAAGCACAACGCGCCAGTAGAATCGACCACCCGATCTTGGTCGACAGGGGCTGGCGGAATATCGGCCGGCTCCGAACCTGACGCAAGCACCACGTTGTCTGCGCTATAGAGCGCGACTTGCCCATCGGCATCCGTCAGCTCTACCTGACGTCCGGCCATTAACTGCCCGGCACCGCTGAGCACCGTAATCTTATTGTGCTTTAGCAGGCCCGATACACCGCCAGTGAGTTGTGAGACGATTTTTTCTTTGCGCGCCATCATTTCAGAAATGTTCAAGGTCACGTCATTAACGCCAATGCCATGCTCGGCAAGGTGGGCCTGGGTATCGGCATAACGTTGCGAACTATCGAGTAACGCCTTAGACGGAATACATCCCACATTCAGACAAGTGCCACCCAGTACGGGTTTGGCACTGGCATCCGTATTCTTTTCGACGATCGCGGTAGACAGTCCCAGTTGTGCGCACCGAATAGCGCAGACATATCCCGCAGGACCCGAACCAATCACTATTACCTCAAAATGGTTAGACACATTCCCTCCCAGGACTAGAGCTGTAACAGGATCCGAGCTGGATCCTCTATGAGGCCTTTAATAGCCACTAAAAATTGCACCGCCGTTTTACCGTCGACCAAGCGATGATCATAAGACAAGGCGAGATACATCATGGGCTGAATAACGACTTCACCCTCCATCGCAATGGGCCGCTCTTGAATGGTGTGCATCCCCAAGATCCCTGTCTGTGGCGGATTGAGGATCGGGGTGGATAGTAATGACCCGAATACGCCACCATTTGAGACCGTAAAGGTACCGCCCGTCATCTCTTCAATTGTCAGCTTCTTGTCGCGGGCCTTGACACCCAGATCATAAACCGCCGCTTCAATATCGGCGATACTCATAAAGTCCGCGTCTCGCAATATGGGCACGACCAATCCCTCGTCGACCGACACTGCCACACCAATATCTTGATAACCGTGATACACCACGTCATTACCATCGATACTGGCATTGACTGCAGGAAAGCGCTTGAGTGCCTCGCAGGCGGCTCGCACGAAGAACCCCATAAAGCCCAGGCGGGTGCCATTGTGGGCCGCCTCAAATTGATCTCGATACTGACGCCTCAGCTTCAGTAACGGCGCCATATTGACTTCGTTAAAGGTGGTGAGCATCGCGGTTTGCTGTGTCGCCACCAACAAGCGCTCAGCAATCCGCGCCCGCATGCGGGTCATCGGGACACGCTTCTCAATCCGCTCGCTCGTCGGTCCCGTTACTTCCAGTCCCTCGGCATCAGCCACCGGAACCGCTCGCGTTTTCTCCTCGGCGCCTGCTAGACCTGCCAAGTGAGCGAGCACGTCCTCCTTGAGTAGGCGCCCCCCTTTTCCACTTGCGGCTATCTGTGTCGCCTCAAGACCATGCTCGTCGAGCAAGGTGCGGACAGCGGGCCCCATCGGAACGCTATCCGACGCAGCCGTCTCAGCAGCCGCAATTGCAACAGGAGCTGGCGAATCGCTATCGGGCGCAGCACTCGCCTGCGGAACCACGGCGGCTTCACCCTCTACTAAGGTCGCCAACAAGGCCTCACTCAGAATCGTCTCGCCCTCGCCGATCAAGATGGCATCGATCACGCCCGGCGCCGGAGCGACTACCTCCATCACCACCTTGTCGGTCTCTATTTCAACCAGCAACTCATCCCTCGCAACGGACTCGCCTGCCGCCTTGTGCCAAGCCGACACCACACCATCAGCAACAGATTCTGGGAAAGTGGGTGCTTTGATTTCAATTGTCATGAGGTCATCCTCAACAGTATCGATTAAAAGCCCCAGGGCATTGGCCCCAGCGCTTCGTCAATGAACTTTTCTTGTTCTCGCATGTGCAATGCCGAGTAGCCCGCCGCTGCAGACGCTGAGGACGCTCTCCCGACATAACGTAAAAATAAATCGACCTTATGGCGCTGCACCACCGTGCGCATCCGACTCTGCATGGCATACCAAGCGCCCTGGTTTTTAGGTTCTTCCTGAACCCAATTAACATCCTCTACATGGGGATACCGACTGATGATCTCCATTAGATCGATTCTCGGAAAAGGATACATCTGCTCAATGCGAATAATGGCGATATCGTGAATATCACGCTCCCGTCGCGCCGCTCTCAAGTCATAGAAGACTTTGCCAGAGCATAGGATTAAGCGCTTCACTGCGGTCGGGTCCAGCGAGTCCGTTTCGTCGATGACCGTCTTAAAGCCGCCCTGCGCCAAATCTTCTATCGGCGACACCGCTTCCTTATGACGCAAGAGACTCTTCGGCGTCATCACAATAAGCGGGGTTCTGAAGGGTCGAACAGCTTGCCGGCGCAACATATGGAACACTTGCGATGGCGTACTGGGAATGCAGACTTGAATATTATCGTCGGCGCACAACTGCAAGAAACGCTCTAAACGTGCGGACGAATGTTCAGGACCCTGACCCTCATAGCCATGAGGCAACAACATTGTCAGACCACACAATCGGCTCCATTTGTTTTCGCCGCTGGAAATAAACTGATCGATCACCACCTGCGCTCCATTGGCAAAGTCACCAAATTGCGCTTCCCATATCACGAGGCCATCCGGCGCGGTGGTCGCATAGCCATACTCAAATGCGAGGACAGCCTCCTCCGACAGCAGCGAGTCATGAATATTGAAAGGCGCCTGTGTCTCGGCTACGTGGGCCAATGGAACCCAGGTCTCACTATTACGCTGATTGTGCAGGACCGCATGGCGATGACTAAACGTACCACGACCCACATCTTGCCCGGTCAAGCGAACGGGGTAACCTTCTTTTAACAACGAGGCGTAAGCCATGGTCTCCGCAAAGCCCCAATTGATGGCTTGTGCACCCGCACCCATCTTGAGCCGGTCGTCCATCAACTTTTTCACCACACGATGCACCGCTACACCGTCAGGCACCTCGTTACACGACTCAGATAACGCTTTAAGCTCCGTCAAAGGCACCGCAGTGTCAGCAGCAACATCCCATCGATGTCCTAAATAAGGCGACCAATCGACGAATAGCGCCTTATTCGGTTCAGACACCAACGAGCTCACCAGCGGCTCATCGCGCTCAAGCGCCTCTCGATACTGCTCCACCCAGTCATGATCTTGCTGCTCACTCAGCACGCCAGCGGCGATCAATTGACTGGCGTAAAGCGTGCGAGTACTGGGATGCGATTTAATCTTTTCGTACATGTCAGGTTGCGTTACGGACGGCTCGTCTGCTTCGTTATGGCCACGACGCCGATAACACACCAGATCAATCACCACATCTCGATTAAACTGATTACGATAATCAACCGCCAGCTGTGTCACGAAAACCACCGCCTCTGGATCGTCGCCGTTAACGTGAAATATAGGTGCCTGAACCATTTTCGCGATGTCAGTGCAGTACTCTGTAGACCGCATGTCTTCAGGCGCGCTCGTTGTAAAACCAATCTGGTTATTGAGAATAATATGGAGGGTCCCGCCGGTGCGGTAAGCACGAGTCTGAGACATTTGAAACGTCTCCATCACCACACCCTGCCCTGCAAATGCGGCATCTCCATGCAACACAATGGGCACCACGGTTTTACCCGCGGCGTCTTCACGCCGATCTTGGCGCGCGCGAACCGAACCCTCTACCACGGGCGACACAATTTCTAGGTGCGAGGGATTAAAGGCCAGTGCCAAATGCACTTCTCCACCTGGCGTCATCATGTTGGAGGAGAACCCCTGGTGATACTTCACATCACCGGAGCCGATGTAGGTCACTTTCCCCTCAAATTCGTCAAATAGATTGACCGGGTTCTTGCCGAGAATGTTGACCAATACATTGAGGCGGCCTCGGTGTGCCATACCAATACAAATTTCTTTCGCGCCATAGCCACCAATGCGATGGATGGCCTCAGACATCATGGGTATTAAACTTTCACCGCCCTCCAAACCGAAGCGCTTAGTGCCCGGGTATTTCGAGCCCAGAGAGCGCTCAAGTCCCTCGGCGCCATTGAGTTGCCGCAAAATGTGTAGCCGCTGGTCTGATGAAAACTCAGGTGCAGCGCGAACCGATTCCATCCGGCTCATAATCCAGTGTCGCTCCTCCGTGTTAACGATATGCATGAACTCAGCGCCGACCGTTCCGCAATACGTTCGCTCTAAAGCCTCACGGATATCTGCTAGCGTCGCTTCTGCACGACCAAAATAAGCCGTACCTACCTGAAAAGTCGTATCGAGATCGGCCTCACTGAGTTCATGAAAGGTTAGATCAAGATCCGGTACCGGGGTGCGCGGAACTAGCGCCAACGGGTCCAAAGCCGCTTGCTGATGCCCGCGTTGTCGATAAGCGGAAATCAACTGGACCACACGAACCTGCTTGCGCTCGTACTCGGTGGCGTGCAAGTCCTGTGAGACGGTTGCATCGGTGCGGACACGCATTTTCGATATCCGCGCGAATCGCTCCCTTAGCACAGAATGAGGAACATCATGCACGGCATGCGTGTCTGACGGCACCAGCGGCAGCTGATCGAAGTAGTCACGCCATTGGGGTGCAATGGCGTTAGGGTCCTGCAGGTAGGTTTCGTAGAGCGCCTCGACATACTCGGCATTGCCACCAGCGATATGGGAAGTCGCCCATTGCTCCAGCATGCCTGAACCGTTTGTCATGTGTGTCACCATCGCCCCTTGTGGTTATTCGACACTAGCGGACGACGCCCTCACCCGCGCACCCTGTCAACTTGGGAGTGTAGGAGACAATGAGGCTTCTGAGGAGATCAAACCCCACGGCTCTGCCCGAAAAACTACCGTTTAACGCGCGCCATGGCTAACTTATTTCCTGTGGTTATGGGAACTATAACCAAAAGTTTGGTGCATGCACCGCAAACTCGCTGGATATGAATCAAATCTATAGGTAATTGGTGGGAATAACCGAGCCGCTAGGTCGCGCGATTCAGGAGCATCGTCCGGATGTGGCCAATGGCTTTAGTGGGATTCAACCCTTTGGGGCAGACATTGACGCAGTTCTGAATACCATGGCACCGAAATACGCTGAACGGATCGTCCAACTTAGACAGGCGCGCCTCTGTTGCGGTGTCCCGACTGTCTGCCAGAAAGCGGTAGGCCTGCAACAATCCTGCGGGGCCAATAAAGCGATCGGGATTCCACCAAAACGAAGGGCAACTCGTCGAGCAGCAAGCGCACAGGATGCACTCATAAAGCCCATCTAATTGCGCTCGCTCTTCTGGTGATTGCAGACGCTCGATCGCAGGCGCAGGCGAAGGGTTTTGCAAATAAGGCTGCACCTTCTCGTACTGCGCGTAAAAAAGGCTCATATCAACCACGAGATCACGGATAACAGGAAGACCGGGCAAAGGCCGGATGACTAACTTTCCACCCTTGACGGTCTCGGATAACGGCGTAATGCAAGCAAGGCCGTTTTTACCATTGATATTCAACCCATCCGACCCACAAACGCCCTCTCGACAGCTCCTCCGGTAAGTGACGCTACCGTCATAATCCGCCTTAATGAGCTCTAGGACATCGAGCACCATCAAATCTTTGCCACCCGTATCAACCGAGAACTCCTGCATATGAGGCGCGTCATCGGACTCGGGGTTATAACGGTATAAGCTGACCTGTAGCATGTCCTGTAGCTCCCTTAAAACTCAGTAAGTGCGCGCTTTGGGCTGAAAAGTCTCTACGGTGCGCGGAGTGAAATTCACGCTACGCTTAGAGACCTGTTTGGTTTCGCTGTGATACAGCGAGTGGCACAACCAATTTTCATCATCCCGCTCAGTAAAGTCCTCGCGCGCATGGGCACCGCGACTCTCGTCTCGTGCCTCAGCCACGATAGCGGTCGCCTCTGCCGTCTCAAATAAATTCTGTAACTCAAGGCACTCGATGCGCGAGGTGTTAAACGCCGAGCTCCGATCTGCCAAGACAACATTCTCAACGCGGCCGCGCAGTGTCGCCAGCTTCGCGATGCCTTCTCGCATGAATTCACCGGTTCGGAAGACACCAAAATGGTTCTGCATAATTTCTTGCAGCTCCTGACGCATCGGCGCCACCTGCTCACCTTCTTCGCGTCCATTGAGCGCGTCTAGACGCGCACTTGCCGCCTCGAGGTCGGTTTGCCCTGCCTCTCGCAGTTCGATGCCATCACGCAGTGCTTTCTCGATAAATAACCCGGACGCACGGCCAAAGACCACTAGATCCAGGAGGGAGTTTCCTCCCAAGCGGTTAGCGCCGTGGACTGAAACACAGGCCACTTCCCCACAGGCATACAACCCAGGAATCACGCTATCGTTACCCGCTGCATCAACCGTCAGCGCCTGACCATTTACGTTGGTCGGTATCCCGCCCATCATGTAGTGGCAGGTCGGTACGACTGGGATCGGCTCTTTAACCGGGTCAACGTGCGCGAACGTTCTACTCAGCTCACAAATACCGGGCAGCCTTGACTCCAGCACATCTTCACCCAGATGATCTAACTTCAATTTCACGTGGTCGCCATTGGGGCCACAGCCACGGCCCTCTAATATTTCGAGCACCATGGATCGTGCCACAACATCTCTACCCGCAAGATCTTTTGCATTTGGCGCATAACGCTCCATGAATCGCTCGCCATCTTTATTGACAAGATAACCGCCTTCACCGCGGCACCCCTCGGTCACCAGCGTGCCTGCTCCGTAGATACCCGTTGGGTGGAACTGCCACATCTCCATATCC
>CAJQKG010000008.1 GCA_905478845.1 uncultured Luminiphilus sp. | reverse complement strand
CTGCGGATGATTGCGTTTCGACCTGCCGTGGTGATCCAGCCCGATGCCGCTGCAGGAGAACCCCCTGTAAAAAAGCCTGAACCGCCGGCGACGCCGGTGGTAAGAGAGGGTGGTTCGGACGGCGCGCAATCAGCGGCAACCACCACGCCACGACCGACCGACCAGATAGTACCGACCGACCAGATAGTGCCAGCAAATCTGCATCATGCTTCGGTCTCTGAGTTAGCTGAAACAGCGGTGGGAAAGCCTGAGAGCACCCCGCAGAGCACCCCGCAGAGCACCCCGCAGAGCACCCCGCAGAGCACCCCGCAGAGCAAGGACAACCCCTCGACAACGGATGCTGGCGATGTAGCGAGTGCTGGCCATTCAGCCGGTGGGCTGGCACCCAATGCTCAAGTGAGCCATGAGCGTGGGGCCGAGGATGATCAGGCGCTGACGGATGCTCTGCCGGGCTCTCAAGACCGGCCCGTGACGCAACAGTTGGCGTCAGCGGGTAACGGCAAGGCGGCGCCGGTGAGTGCAGAGGCACCCAACAACGCCTTAGTAGACGTGGGGGAGCGCTATGAAGAGCGCGTGACGTTAGCCGCCCTGAGTCCTGATCGATGGCCCCAGGTGTTTGATGCGCTGACTTTCAGTGGCATTCTGCACAATATTGCCCTCAACCTCGAGTTGCTTGAGGTGGCAGACCCTACGTTGTGCTTTGCGATTGCGCAGGCCGATGCGAGTCTGTTCAACGATCGGCATCCCGAGCAGCTGTCTCAGGCCTTAAGCCAGCAGATCGGACAGACGATACACGCGACGATCGAGAGGGTGCCGCATACCAACCGTACCCCGGCGAGTCATCGCGCTGCAGTGGCGGCACAGCAGCTGGCTGAGGCCGAGCAAGCCATCTCCAATGACGATGCGCTGCAGGCGCTGATTCGGGCATTTGATGGCGAGATTATTCCCGGTAGCATTCGCCCCAATATCGCTGATGCCGGTTTCGATGGCCAGGCCGCAGCATCGGAGGATTTGGCTTAATGGGTCGTTTTGTGTGCAGTTTAAAACGTGACTTATGTTGGAATGATAGCCGCATAAAGGATTGTTTTTTATGAAGTTAAGTCCCTCTATACAGGCGCTAATTGATGGCTTGAGGCATTTGCCCGGCGTTGGCCCCAAATCGGCGCAGAGGATGACCTTACACCTTTTGGAGCGCGATCGAGAAGGGGCCCAGCAGATCGCAGAGGCCATCGAGACGGCCCTGGCGAAAGTGCACAACTGTGAGCGCTGTCGCAATTTCACCGAGCTGGCGATTTGCGAGATTTGTTCGGACCCCAAACGCGACGCGTCGACCTTGTGCGTTGTAGAGGCGCCGGCTGATGTCATGGCCATTGAACAAAGTGGCAGTTTTCGGGGTCATTATTATGTGCTCATGGGACATTTATCGCCGATTGATGGCATTGGTCCTGAGCAGCTGGGACTGGACACGCTGTGCGCTGGATTTGCCTCGGGGGACGTTAGCGAAGTGATTCTTGCCACTAATCCGACCGTCGAAGGTGAAGCCACTGCGTATTACATCAGTCAGCGTGCGCGCGACGCCGCCGTGACGGTCTCCCGAATAGCGCATGGCGTCCCACTGGGCGGTGAGCTGGAATACACCGATTCGAGTACGCTGGCACATGCATTGAGTGGACGAACGGTCGTGCGGGAATGACATGGACTTGGATTCAGACATCGACAGAGCTGGAGGCGCTGCTCTCGAGACATCGAGAGTGCGCTCAAGTGGCTGTGGACACAGAGTTTCGCCGTCGCGATACTTTCTACCCTCAAGTTGCCTTGTTGCAATTATGCTGGGGCGACGCCGCTTACCTGATTGATCCATTGCAGTTAGACAAGATCGATGCGCTACAAGCGTTTATGACTGATCCGGCGCAAATTAAATATCTTCACAGTGCCAGTGAAGATCTTGAAGTCTTCGAGCGCTGGCTGAAGGTCTTGCCCTCGCCGTTGTTTGACACTCAGCGAGCCGCCGCGTTATTGGGTCTGGGCGGTGGCCTAGGATACCGCGCGATCGTGGCGCAGTTTTTTGAGGTCGATCTGCCCAAGGAGGAAACGCAGTCAGATTGGTTGCAGCGCCCTTTGACGCCCTCGCAGTGCGAATATGCGGCGCAAGATGTGAGCTATTTGTATCCCATCGGCGTGCAGCTACTCGAGCGTGCAGTCGAAATGGGCCGTAAAGAGTGGATTTTGGAAGAGGGCGCTCGGATGACCCCCGGGGGTAAGCCGCCACTCAGTAAATTTAAAACCGCTTATCGCTTGCCACCAAGGCAGCAAAACGTGCTGGCTGCCGTGGTCCAGTGGCGTGAGACAGAGGCGAGACAGCTTGATCGTCCTCGCAGCTGGATTTTGAGTGACAAGCTAGTCATGGCGGTGGCTCAGGCATTGCCTACTTCGGTGAGCGACCTGTCCAGTATTGAGGGGATGCCGTCAGGATTGGTCCGGCGGGCCGGTGAAAAGCTACTGGCGCAAATCACACTCGCTGACGAAGCACCGGATGTCCCCACACCAAAAGATATTGTCAGGCCACTGTCTCGCGATGATAAGGATGTGCTGAGTCGTCTGAGTGCGCGTGTGAAAACGATAGCGGAGGCGCTGCAGGTGCCGCCCGAGGTACTGATGCCAAAATCAGATCTTGAGCGCTTCATTCGTCAGCGCTCAGAGCCCGCACTCGAGAGCCCAGCGGCGTGGTCTGGTTGGCGTCAGACGGCGGTGATTGATCCGCTCAAGCAAGCGTTACTCAACGATGAATAACGTGAAGATGCCGGCGGAGATGGAGGTCGATGTCTTCAAAACAACCCGGCGGCCAGGTACCTTTTTATTTTTACCCAAGGACTTAACGCCAGAGCATTGGCCAGAGGGGCTGGCGGCGATTTTTTCCGAGCCGCAAAAGGTCTTGACCCTGACTCTGACAGCGGACCAGCCGTTGGCAGTGCAAAAAGCCGTCGATGTGATGACGTCTTTACAAACACAGGGCTATTTTTTGCAAATGCCGCCACCGCCTCGCGAAAGGGAGAAGCCAGTATGCTAACGACTCAGTCTTATATTGTCGCCGTCGCTGCCTATGGATTGGCGGCGTTAGGTGGCTTGGTCATGATTCGCAGGCTGTGGTTTCAGCGCTCACTAAGCCGTGCCAGTTCAGTATGGATGGGTCTGATGGGTGGGTTGCTGCTAGCGCCGGCTTATCCGAGTAGTGAGGCCTATTCGATTGCCCCGGCGCTGATTGTGGTGATCTTCAACGCCCTATTTGGAGAGGGAGTCGCAGCGGCCCTGTCGCCCGCGCTCTGGTTAGCTGCAGGCGGAGTGGTTGGCGCACTAGTGGGTTGGTGGAGTGCTCGGCGTCGTGTTTCCAGTGAGCTGCTGTGAGTGGTGTGTCGGACTGACTTCGGGTAGTCTGCCCGCCTTTAAGTCATCAGAAATGAGAGAATAACGGTATGAAGTTTGAGGGAACGGAACGCTACGTCGCCACAGATGATCTTAGAATGGCGGTCAATGCTTCAGTGGCACTTGAGCGGCCACTGCTGATCAAGGGTGAGCCAGGAACGGGTAAGACGATGCTGGCGGAAGAAGTGGCAGCCAGCTTAGGTAAAACGCTGATTCAGTGGCACATCAAGTCGACCACTAAAGCGCAACAGGGTTTGTATGAGTACGACGCTGTTTCGCGCTTGCGCGATTCGCAGCTTGGCGATGGCAAGGTCGAAGATGTCAGTCGCTACATCAAGCACGGAAAACTCTGGGACGCCTTTACAGCGGACGAGCAGGTCGTGCTGCTGATTGATGAGGTGGATAAAGCGGATATCGAGTTCCCGAACGATTTACTCGTCGAGCTGGACCGCATGGAGTTTTTTGTCTACGAGACCGGTGAAACGATCAAGGCAAAGCAACGTCCGATCATTATCATTACCTCTAATAATGAGAAAGAATTGCCGGATGCGTTTTTACGACGCTGCTTTTTTCACTTTATTAATTTCCCCAGTAAAGAAACGATGAAAGAGATTATTGCGGTTCATCACCCAAAGATTAAAACGAGTCTGGTGCAGGAAGCCCTCGAGATGTTTTTTGAATTGCGTGAGATTCCCGGGTTAAAGAAAAAACCTTCGACGTCTGAGTTGATCGATTGGCTCAAGTTGCTCATGGCAGATGACATTCCCGATGAGGTCCTGAAGAACCGTGATCCGACAAAAGCGATTCCACCACTGTATGGCGCTTTGTTGAAGAACGAGCAGGATGTCCAGTTGTTGGAGCGCCTAGCCTTTATGCATCGACGAGAGGCCCGCTAATACCGTGCTCGTCAATTTCTTTCATGTTTTAAAGGACACTGGAGTACCCGTCACACCCAGAGAGTTGCTCGATCTGCTGGAGGCGATGGAGCGGCGACTGGTCTTCGGCGATATGGACGATTTTTATTCGTTGTCGCGTGCCATTCTGGTCAAGGATGAAAAGTACTATGACCGTTTTGACCGCGCATTCGGATTGCATTTTCAGGACTTAGAAGCGCTCGATGACGTGATAGAGGCGATGATCCCGGACGATTGGCTGCGCTCTGAATTTATGAAGCAGCTCTCGGAAGAGGATAAGGCCAAGATCGAGAGCCTCGGTGGTCTCGAGGAGCTGATAGAACAGTTTAAGCAGCGCTTGGAAGAGCAAAAAAAGCGTCATCAGGGTGGCAACAAGTGGATCGGGACCGAGGGGACTTCCCCCTTTGGTAACGATGGTTATCACCCTGAGGGCATTCGTGTCGGGGGTGAGAGCAAGAATAAGCGGGCTGCCAAGGTTTGGGATCGTCGCGATTTCAAAAACCTCGACGATAGTGTCGAGCTGGGGACCCGCAACATCAAAGTCGCACTGCGCCGCTTGCGCAAGTTCGCCCGCACAGGCGCCACGGAAGAGCTCGATCTTGATGACACGATTCGGTCCACGGCGCGCAATGCGGGCCTCTTAGATATTAAGATGGTGCCGGAGCGTCATAACGCGGTGAAGGTGCTGCTTTTCCTCGATATTGGTGGGTCGATGGACCCCCATGTGAAGGTTTGCGAGGAGTTATTTTCAGCAGCGAGAACAGAGTTTAAGCACCTAGAATCTTTCTACTTCCATAATTTTCTCTACGAAAGCGTCTGGAAAAATAATATCAGGCGCTTCAACGAGCGCACCTCCACGCTGGATCTGATGCACAAGTATGCTCATGACTACAAGCTGGTTTTCGTCGGTGACGCGTCGATGTCGCCTTACGAAATCATGCAGCCCGGGGGGTCAGTCGAGCATTGGAATGAGGAGTCGGGTGAGCTGTGGATGAGACGGGTGCGTGAAACCTATGAAAAGTGCATCTGGATTAATCCCGTCCCTGAAGATGAGTGGGAATACACGCAATCTATTGCCATTACGCGACAGTTGATGGAGGGCAAGATGTATCCGCTCACGCTGCGCGGTCTCGAAGAGGGTATGTCCTTTCTCTCTAAATAGACTGGTCGTCGAGTGCTCGACCGGTTTTTCTGGCGCCTGGTGCAGGCGTGATAAGGCTGCCTTTTGTGCCCATTTTCTGGCGCTTTTGGCTACACTACCTACACGAACAAATAAATAAAAATGGGGAGCGAGATGGCGTCTGTGAGTCGTTGGATTTCAATTGTCTTTGTCGTGAGCGCATTCGCGGCGTGTGATCAACCGCCCGAAGAGGCCGTGACGCCCTCGGGTAGTGCAGCCGCTGTCGCACAGGTCGATACCGATCGTATTAAGGCCGCTGCGTCGGAGCCGGAAATGTGGCTCACTTATGGTGGCGGCTACGACGAACAGCGGCATTCGGCGCTAGGGCAAATCAATCGAGACACCTTACCTGAGCTCGGCGTTGGATGGGTCTATGAGATGGCCAAGCCCCGTGGGGCGGAGGCAACGCCGATCGTCGTGGATGGTGTGATGTACGTGTCCAGTGCGTGGTCCGTCGTGTATGCCTTAGATGCCAAGACGGGAGAGGAGCTCTGGGTCTACGACCCGAAGGTGTCTGGTGCAGACGCGGCTAAGGGATGCTGTGATGTGGTCAATCGCGGTGTCGCCGTGCACGACGGCAAGGTCTTCATCGGTGTTTTTGATGGGCGATTAGAAGCGCTGGACGCAGCGACGGGTGACGTGATCTGGAGCAATGTCACGGTTGACCAAACTAAGCCCTATACGATTACCGGCGCGCCAAGGGTCTTTAAGAACAAAGTGATCATTGGCAACGCGGGCGGCGAGCTCGGTGTACGCGGATACGTCACGGCCTATGATGTCGATAAGGGCGACCTAGTGTGGCGGTTTTATACCGTGCCTAACCCAGAGAAAAAGCCCGATGGCGCGATTTCTGATGACTCACTGGCGATGCTCGCGAATGACACCTGGGGCGACAACGGCGCTTGGGTGACAGATGGGGGCGGCGGCACGGCGTGGGACTCCATCGTTTATGACACCGTCAATGATCAGGTACTGATTGGTGTGGGGAATGGTTCCCCTTGGAATCCCGACATCCGCGATCCTGATGGTGAGGGCGATAATCTATTTTTGTCTTCTATCCTCGCAGTGGATGCCGATACGGGGGCCTATCGTTGGCACTACCAGACGACGCCTCGCGACCGCTGGGATTACACTGCCACACAGCAAATCACACTTGCTGATCTGCCCCTTGGAGAAGACGGTGCCAGTCGCAGAGTGGTGATGCAGGCGCCTAAAAACGGCTTCTTTTATGTGTTGGATGCAGCGGATGGTGAGTTGATTTCTGCCACACCGTTTACCAACCAGAACTGGACCACGGGAAAATTCGACGAAAACGGTCGGCCAGAATTGGTGGAAGAGGCGGTGGATCTCGCGCTCTATGCCGTAGTGCCGGGGCCCACAGGCGCTCACAACTGGCATCCCATGGCGTTTAATCCCGATACTGGCTTGGTTTACATCCCGGTGAATGAGATTCCGTTTTTCTACGATAAAACGCGCAATGTTGAAGACAGTAAATCGTTTTGGAACATTGGCTACGACGCGGCGGCAGGTTGGCCGGTTGAGTATCCGGCAGGCACGTTGGATGCGGTGCGCGACCTTGACGGCGGCAGTCTGCTGGCCTGGGATCCGGTGAAAGCTGAACCTCGATGGGCGGTTCCATTCCCGCTTCCTCTTAACGGAGGGGTGTTGAGTACACAGGCTGGATTGGTGTTTCAGGGCAATAAGTTTGGCGAGTTCGTCGCTTATGATGCCGAGACGGGTGAGCGGCTCTGGGCGGATAAGCTGGTCGGTAATGCGGCAGCGGCGCCCATGACTTACGAAATTGATGGAGAGCAGTACCTCAGTGTGTTGTCAGGCTGGGGCAGCGTGTCGAATTTAATTGCCGGTTTTACTTATGGCGAGGCAAAGTCAAAAGAGCCCGCGCGAGTCATTACCTTTAAGCTTGGCGGTGAGGCTGATATGCCCGCGGCGCTGGTCGATAACGTGGTGCGCACACCGCAGTCACCGATGTTTGGCGAGCCCGACCAGCATCAACTCGGGATGCAACGATACGCCGAAAGCTGCCACTTTTGTCATGGTGCGTTCGCTGTGGGAGGTGGGGTGGTGCCCGATCTGAGATGGTCAGCTTTATCGGCCAATGAACAGGCCTGGGACCTCGTCGTTCGCGAGGGCGCGCTGCAAAAGCAAGGCATGGTCTCCTTTGCGGGGCGCTTGAGCAAAGAAGACACCGATGCGATTCGCGCCTACGTGGTGCAGCAAGCTTGGCTGGCGGTAGCCAACGGGGATGCTATACCACCGCAAGACGGCTAAGGGCTCAGTGGCGGTTTGTGGCGAGATGAAAAGCAACGAGCGCGGCGGTCACCGCAACGTTCAGTGACTCGACCTCGTTGCTCATGGGGATCGCTAGTCGTTGGCTTGCTAATTGGCTGACGGCGTCACTGACGCCACTCGTCTCGCCGCCCAACACAAACACCATGCGCTCTTGAGCGTCATAGGAGAAGAGCGATTCTGGCGCCGCTGCCTCCAGCGTGGCGATCTTGTAGCCGCAGGTCTTAAGTTGCTCTAACGCGGGCGCTAATGTGTCGCACAAAATCAAGGGTGCGCGGAAAACGGTGCCAGCTGATGCCTTGATGACTAGGGGGCCAAGCGCCGCCACTCCCTTTCTTGGATAGAGCAGTCCGTCTAGGCCTGCCGCCACTGCCGATCGGATAATCATGCCGACGTTTTGTGGGTTGGTGATGCCATCCAGCGCGAGTAATCGGGCTGGGGTCGAGGGGTTATCTGATAGCAGTGAGTCAATTGAGGCGAATCGGGGACAGTTGATATCAAGCGCCACGCCTTGGTCCTGACGTCCGTTTTTCGAGATACGCGACAGCGCCTGCTTCTCATGATATCGAATCGGTATACCGCGCGCCTCGGCCTGAGCGATGATTTGCGCGATAATACCGCCTGGCCGGTTGCTGTCGGCCAAGTGCAGCTGGGCAATCTCGAGAGCTCGATTGGCGAGCGCCTCGAGCGCCGGTTTACGGCCATAAAGAGTGAGACCGTTTTGAGGATGCCATTTGTTAGTCATCTAGCGCGCCAGTGCGAAGGGGTAGGTTCATGAGTTCATTAACACTGTACACCACGCTGGGATGTCACCTTTGTGAGCACGCTGAGACATTGCTGGAGGCGGCAGGGTGCCACTTTGTGTCAAGTGATATTGCCGAGGATCTCACGTTGTTAGAGCGTTATGGAACGCGCATACCGGTCGTGAGGGACTCCCAGGGCGGGGAACTGGGATGGCCATTTGATGGCACAATGCTATCTAAATTTATCAATAAAAACAGCTAGTTGCAGATTATTTCTAGTCTTCAATATCAACCTTAACGGCCAGTACATCACAGTCTGCGCCATGCATGACGCCGTCGGTCGTTGAGCCGAGTAACAGGGCTAACCCCCATCGCGCGTGGCTGCCCACGACGATCAGGTCGCAGTTGACCGCTTTGGCTTGGGTGGGGATCTCCGCTTCGGGCCTCCCGGTGACCAAGTGACGATTGCTCGCGATGACACCGATCCGTTCACACAAACGATCAAGCTGTTCTCGCGCTTGTCCGTGGATTTCTTCTTGGATGGCCGAAAAGTCCATTGGAATGTCGCCGCCATAGGTAATGGCAAGCGGCTCGATAACATGTAAGACGTGAAGTTGTGCCTGGTTTTGCTGAGCCAGGGATGAGGCTCTCTGAATAACCGCCTCAGTCGTGGTTCCCAGGTCGACCGCCGCCAGAATGTGTTGATAGGGCATACTAGAGTCACTCGTTGAGTTTTTCAGCGCTTAAGGTAGCGAAAAAAACCGGGCTTGTCTTGAGGGAACGATACCGATGGTTTATGTCTTGATTGCGCTGGGCTTGGCAGTGGTGATTTCGCCGCTGATATCGGCTATGCCCACTAAGGCACAGCGGCGTAAAGCTGCAGTGCGGGATCAAGCCAGAGCGTTGGGGTTGCGCGTCACACTGCGGCCCGTGCCGCCCGTGCCGGCGCGCTTCCGCTTTGAGCCCGAGCGCGATCTGGCGTGCTACCAGCAATACCAAGCTAACGGTAAAACGGGGCAGGGCGCGCCGCATGCATACGTGCTGACAGAGGGCGGTTGGCAGCCCACTGAGGGGGGCGCGATGATACCGGCGTGGTTGACGATATTGCCCTCAGGCGCCTCTTTGGTGGAGGTATCTGATTGCTATATTAGTATTTTCTGGGATGAGACAGGGGGGTTAGAAGGCCTCCAATCTATCCGTCAGGCTATTGATTCTATTTGATAAAAAGGCACTTTGTGCTGGATGGCGTCACAATAGGGCATTGCATTTCAGGTCTTGACCCGAGCCGCATTCGCACTGTTAGATGCCATCCTGATCGGCGGCGGGAGTGTTCTCGGCTGCCACATTTGAGCAGGCAAAAGCAGATATGGGCAAAACACTCGTTATTGTTGAGTCTCCGGCCAAGGCCAAGACGATCAACAAATATCTTGGTAAAGACTTTATCGTGAAGTCTAGCGTCGGGCACATCCGTGACCTGCCGACTTCTGGAAACGCGCCGACTACCGACCCCAAGGAACGGGCGGCACAGGCCGCGATCACCCGCAAGATGGCGCCCGATGAAAAAGTACGTTTTCAGGCGCGCAAAAAAAGAGAGCAGCTCGTCAGACGGATGGGTATAGACCCCAATAATGGCTGGGCCGCACAGTACGAAATTTTGCCGGGTAAAGAAAAGGTAGTGAGTGATCTCAGAAAGATTGCGAAGGATAGCGATGCCATCTATCTCGCGACTGACCTCGATCGCGAAGGAGAGGCGATTGCCTGGCACTTGCAAGAAGCGATTGGTGGCGATTCCAGTCGTTATCACCGAGTGGTGTTTAATGAGATCACGCAAAAAGCCATACAAGAGGCTTTTAAAGAGCCGGGCCAACTGGACATAGACCGCGTTTATGCCCAGCAAGCGCGCCGATTCTTGGACCGTGTAGTGGGTTTTGAGGTGAGTCCGCTGCTGTGGGCAAAAGTAGCACGAGGCTTATCCGCGGGTCGGGTGCAGTCAGTCGCAACGCGCTTAATTGTTGAGCGTGAGCGAGAGATTCGTGCGTTTGTCCCGGACGAGTATTGGGAGGTTCATGCACTTTTAAAAGCAGCTGACTTTGAGCCGGTTCGCTTTATGGTGACGCATCGTGCTGGGGTCAAGTTCGAGCCAAAGAATCAAGCCGAGGCCGACGCAGCCGTCACTGAAATGCAAGGCGGAACCTTTACGGTGGCAGACCTTGAGTCTCGTAAGACGAGCTCTAAGCCCTCAGCGCCCTTCATTACCTCAACCTTGCAGCAGGCTGCTAGCACCCGCATGGGGTTTGGTGTTAAGAAAACCATGATACTGGCGCAGCGCCTTTATGAAGCAGGCTACATTACCTACATGCGTACCGACTCGACCAACCTCAGTGACGAGGCGGTCGCAAGCTGTCGCGCATTGATTCAGAAGGAGTTCACGCCGGAATACCTCCCAGCAGACCCCATTCGGTATGGTTCGCGAGAGGGCGCTCAGGAAGCGCACGAGGCAATCCGTCCCTCGGATGTGTCATTGAAAAGTCATCAGCTCGCAGGCATGGAGCCGGACGCAGAGCGACTCTATGATCTTATTTGGAGGCAGTTTGTCGCCTGCCAGATGACGCCCGCTCGCTACCTGTCTTCGACGCTGGTTGTGACAGCGGGTGATTGTCGCCTGACGGCGAAAGGGCGCATGGTCGAGTTTGACGGCTTTACGCGCGTCCAATCACCCGCCGCGAGAAAAGCGGAGGAGGCCGTATTGCCGCCCTTGGCAACGGGCGATGCACTCACCGCGACTGACTATGATCCTAAGCAGCATTTCACCAAGCCGCCAGCACGCTACGGTGAGGCGAGTTTGGTGCGTGAATTGGAAAAGCGCGGTATCGGACGTCCCTCCACTTATGCGGCCATCATATCGACGATACAAGATCGTGGATATGTTCGACTTGAAAACCGACGTCTGTATGCCGAAAAAATGGGCGATATTGTTACTGAACGATTGCAGAGTTGTTTTAGTGAACTACTCGATTATGGTTTCACGGCATTGATGGAAGAGCGGCTCGACGAGGTCGCTAAAGGGGCTTTATCCTGGACTGATCTGCTGAATGAGTTCTATGCCGATTTCAGCGGGAAATTGGCGCAAGCGGGGGTTAACGGCCCTGACGGTATGCAGCCTAATGATCCTACGCCAACCGGTATTCCCTGCGACGACTGCGGTCGCCCCTTGCAAATTCGGACGGCGAGCACGGGTGTTTTCCTTGGCTGCTCAGGTTACAACCTGCCGCCAAAGGAGCGCTGTAAGCACACGGTTAATTTAACGTCGGGTGATGAAGCCATTAGTGTGGATGCGGATGATGAGGCGGAGTCGCGTCTGCTGCTGAGCAAGCGTCGGTGCGTCAAGTGTCATACCGCAATGGATAGTTATTTAATTGATGAGTCGCGCAAGTTGCATGTGTGTGGCAACAATCCAGATTGTGATGGTTATCAGGTGGAGCAGGGCCAGTTCAGGATTAAAGGCTACGATGGCCCGGTCATCGAATGTGATAAGTGCGGCGCTGATATGCAGCTGAAAACGGGCCGCTTCGGTAAATACTTTGGCTGCAGTGAGTCGGTGTGTACCAATACTCGTAAGTTGCTGCGAAACGGTGAGGTAGCGCCGCCGAAAATGAATCCTGTTCCGATGCCCGAGTTGCGGTGCATCAAGGTTGAGGATCATTACATACTGCGGGATGGTGCTTCTGGCATTTTCTTGGCAGCAAGTCAGTTTCCGAAGCATCGAGAAACGCGGCCTCCCTTCGTCGATGAGTTGCTCCCCCATCAGGCAGAGATCGACCCTAAGCACCATTATTTGTTTGATGCGCCGCGGGTCGATGACGAAGGAAACCGTACCCAGATTCGTTACAGCCGCAAGACAAAAGAGCAATACGTCATGACTGATCTGGATGGGAAGGCGAGTGGCTGGCGAGCGATGTTTGTTGATGGCCGCTGGGTTGAAGAGGGCACCGCAAAGAAAAAGCCCAAGGCGAAGACCAAAGCCAAAGCCAAAGCAAAAGCGAAGAGCAAAGCAAAAGCCAAAGCAAAAGCTAACAGTCAGGCCAAGGCAACACCCGCAGCGCCCGCTGAAGTAGTGGTCGATTGAGTCACCCGCTGGCGTTTGCGAACCAGTGCCTTTATCACGCCCGCATCGTTCAAGCGGGCTGGCAGAGCCTGTTGGAAGCGCAGCGTGAACCGAGTCTTGCCATTAACCTGGCGTTTGCCCCGCTGACGCAAAAGGTCTTGCTGGATGCGTATGGCTGGCTCCTGCTCGCAGGATGCCGAGTTACCAGTGCGCCAGAGCATCCCCCTCATACAGTGCGGGACTTGCCCTCATTGCCGGCTGGGCTGGTCTTACCGGCAGACATAGCGATCTGTGCTGAGTTGGAAAGTAGCGGTTGGTTGGCCGAGTTGCAGGCACCGATATCGCGGAATGCGACGGTACGGCAATACAACAACCTGGCGACCAATAGTGCCGTCCCGACCCTCGAGCAGTTTGATCTTTGGGCCCAAAATTTGACCGCGCTGGCGCAAAATATCGCCGATGCGATTGATGAGTCATAGCGCGAGTGTGGCCTCGAGCGTCTGGGGATAGCATGTGGCAGTTGCGTGGCGAGAGTGTTACTGTTTAGACACATTCCAGCGGTGGCGTTGGGGTGACTCCTCAGATAAGAGAGGTCTTTGAGTGTCTACATCTTTACTAGAAATCGTCGATCTGGGAAATGGTGAAGTGGTCCTGCAACGCGTAGAAGGGGACTCCGAGCCATTGGTCAGCATCCAGTTTTCCGATGAGGCGAACGCCTATCTCATGGGGAATAATCTGGAGATTGCCAAGATCATGATTCAGGCTGGTATCGAGGCTGCAGCGCAAATGGCTGAGGTCAATAGTCCCGAGGTTGATACCGCGGAAGGGTCAGAGGCTCGAACGTTACACTAAGCGTTGTTCGCGAGTAGCCCCCACGACGTGGGCTAGCGGCAAAAGGGTGTGACAGCAGCGAGGCGATTCGCTTCGCAACACTAAGGAGCCTTCTGGTTTGCAGGCTTCGGGGTTTCTGCCCCTCCAAAAACGAGGACCCGACAACCCCCTCTTGGCTCTGTCGCAGCAAGCTTGCGTCAGTGGTGACGGTGATGAGGACTGAGGGAAACGTCGTGAACGACGCCCCTCAGTGAAGCGAGCGGTAAATGGTTAGCGAGGTATCTGTCGTCAACCAGCGGGTGCGCTCGCGGCGCTCGCGATCAAATCTGTTGCCGAATGACGCCGACGCTAATCCCCTCAATGCTGCAGTCGGTGGTGCGTAAATCGACCTCGATGGGATCAAAATCCGCATTCTCCGGTAGCAGCTTGACCATGTGCGCGCCGGCTCTTTGAAGCCGCTTCACCGTCACTTCGTCTTCAATGCGCGCGACCACGATTTGCCCGTCTCGCGCTGTGCTGGTGTTGTGCACCGCCAGCAGGTCCCCATCGAGAATCCCCACGTCTTTCATGCTGTCGCCCGTGACGCGGAGCAAAAAGTCAGCGGGTGGAGAGAAGAACTGCGCGCTGAGCTCGCAGTAATCTTCGATATGCTCTGTCGCCAGAATCGGAGAGCCGGCGGCTACTCGACCAATAATAGGCAGGCCGGTGCTTTCCGTTAGGCGGATACCGCGTGACGCGCCGGCAATCATTTCGATCGCGCCTTTGCGGGCTAACGCCCGTAAATGCTCTTCTGCAGCATTCGCCGACTTGAAACCGAGTTCGCGGGCAATGTCGGCGCGAGTAGGCGGATAGCCGGTATCGGCCAGATACTGGCGGATGACATCGAGCACTTGCTCTTGTCTGCTAGTGAGTTTCATCAACGTTCCTCCTGATCCCTGTAGCTGATCATATATACAGTCTGTTGTTTTGTACAGCAGTAGGTGAAGTGAGTGAGGTGGGTAGGTTAGGATGGGGTCACTTTTATTGAGGATGATACTGAGATGTCATTTTTGCTGGAGCTAATGGCGCCGTTGGCAGCCGCGTTGAGTGTGCCCCCCGGCGCGTTGGTCTTTGTGGCACTCGTGCTTGCCGGGACACTGGGACATGTCGTGATTTATCGCTCAGTGCGTCGCCTTACGATGGCCGCTGATCAGACTGAAACGCGATGGGACGATGTGATCCTGTATGCGGTCTTTCCTCCTATCCAGTGGGTCATGTGGACTGTGCTGGCGCTGCTCTCTCTGAGTCTGTTCAGTATTTTTGATGGGGTGAGAGAGGGGCTGTTAACGCTGTCCGACACCGCGCTGCTGATCTTATTTGGTTGGTTGGCGCACCGATTAAGCCGAGGCATCGAAGAGGAGCTGTTGGGTGAGCATCGCGGCGCAGTCGCTTCTGATGAGCGCGCAACGATCAGTGCGGTGGCTCGACTCAGTCGCATTATGGTGTGGACGGTGGCAGGCATCATGATTCTTCAGTCGCTGGGTGTCTCCGTATCAGGCCTACTCGCGTTTGGCGGGGTAGGCGGGGTTGCAGTGGGCTTTGCCGCACGTGATCTTTTGGCAAACCTGCTTGGAAGTTTGAGTATTTTTCTCGACAGGCCGTTTGCGGTAGGTGACTGGATTCGATCTCCTGATCGAGAAATAGAGGGCACTGTTGAGGAGGTGGGATGGCGGGTGACGCGCATCAGGACCTTTGATCAAAGACCGCTGTATGTGCCGAATGCGGTTTTTTCAACCGTAGCGCTGGAAAATCCGTCGCGTATGTTGAACCGGAGAATTTACGAGACGGTCGGCATTCGCTACGACGATGTGGGGGTAATGGCCGACATTGTGGCGGAGACCGAAGCCATGCTGCGCCAGCATGAGGGAATTGATACCAACCGAACGCTGATGGTCAACTTTGTGAGCTTTGGTGCGTCCTCGCTAGACTTCTTTATTTACACGTTTACGCGCACAACCGATTGGGTGACCTATCATGCCGTCAAGCAGGACGTGATGCTGCGCATACTCAACATTATTGAGGCGCACCAAGCCGAGGTTGCCTTCCCCACCCGCACACTATTGCTCGATCAAAACCCGCCCGAGATGGCGCCGGAATGAGGCACTAGCCACGAGCTACTCGTTCGTTAGTTAGGGTCAGTGTGCTAAGCGGGCAGCCGATCTCCACGATTCACTCGGCGGGCAGTATCGGGATCACTCTTGCTCAATCGTGTCGCCGAGCGCATACAGTTCGTACCACGAAAGCTCTCGCCAGGTGGCGAGCACTTTGACCACGGGGTGGTCGTAATAACGTAGCCGGTCTTCCGTCAGCGGAACGGTGTCCTCGATATGAATAACATGTCGCCAAGGCCATGGCGCCGGTGCCGGAGGGGCAAGGTCGGTTCGAGGCTGAGCAGGCAAGCCAGACTCGTCAACGAGGCGAGCTGGCGATGAATCAATGTCGACGGGGCTCAGTGGCACTATCGCCTCCGCCGTGATGTCATTGCCTTGATTGACAAGCGCTTGGTCAATAAAGGCTTGGTCGAGAGACTCTGGTGCCGACAGCACCGTCACGCGCTGCGGTGAAGGCGGTGGGGCAGTACCCTCATAAATGGCCGGTAAATACTGACCCTCAGTGTTCGCCCAAAGGTTCAGGCCCAGACGCCAGCTGTTGTCTCGCGGAAGTAGCTGTATAAACCCCTGTAACAACGGGTAGGGAGAATCCGCGTCGGGTTCAACCAGAATCGGTAGTGAGTCGCTGTCAGGACTTTGCAGCCACGACGTGGCAAACAACACCGCATCGTCGCTCTGCTGTTGGTAGCGTTCGAGGCCAGCTGCGAGGCGATTGAGAGGCCGTTTTTCGAAGGTCGCCGGCTGCGGAATGCGTTGCGCGGTGACCGTGACGGGGGTCAGTGTGACTGGCTCCACGGGTAACGCAAAGGGGATATTGACCTCCGGTGCACTGTCACGCGAGTCGGGATCAGCAATGCCCAATGACTCAAAGGGGGTGAGGTTGACCGTTTCTTCGATGAGTCCGGCCTCTTCAAAGGGCAGTAATGGCCCCCGTGTGTTGTCTGCGCTGGCGAGCGCGGGGGGCTCATCGGTATCGGGGGCAGCGCTTTCTGGCTCGACGGGCGTCGGCAAGCGCAAGGCCATTAATTCATCGATCAGCGCGATTTCTTGTTCGGTTAGTAACGCAGGAGGGGGTTCCCAGAGCGGTGGCATGGCTTTAGGCAGCGTTACCATGGTGTGTCCAGACGGGCTGACCGATACAACGGCCGATTCGTATTGCGCCATGAGCGTGGCTTTGAGCGCGGGATCTTGAAGCCAGCGCCAGCGGGCGGGGTAGTGAACGGAGGTGGTCAGTGGCCACGTTTCACTCGCAAGTACTTCCGCACGCGCATCGACCATGACAACCAGCTCAAACTGATACCAGCCCGAGTGCTCGAATCCGCCTGGCAGAGGGGCGGCAACGGCCCCATTCATTACCCTGCACAGGGTCAGTACCACGATGAAGCTCACCTGACTGCAGCGCCCGAACCAGTGCTTCATCCAGAAGCCTCCTGCGAGACACTCGCTAACCAAGGGTCGAGCAGCGCTTCAATAAAGTCGGTTCGCGATTCGAGCGTGGGCAGTTCTGCCGTCACACGGAGCTTGTTATTGCCGCTTAAGCGGTAACGCTGAGGATCCGATTGAATTAATGACACGATGGCAGCGGGCTCGACGACGGTGGCTGGCTTGAATTCGATGCTACCACCATCCTCGGTCATGTCGATTTCACCGATCCCCAGGCGTTGCGCTGATATTCTCAGTAACGCACACGTAAAGAGATTTTTGGTGGGCTCAGGGAGCAGGCCAAATCGATCGATCATTTCGACCTGAATCTCTCGCAGATCCTCCTCGCTGCCGGCTTTGGCGATACGCTTATACAGCACCAAGCGAGTACTGATGTCCGGCAGATATTGCTCGGGAATGAGTGCTGGGACGTGGAGCTTGACGTCAGTACCACTGTCGAGGGGTTGGTCCAAATCGGGAATCTCACCTCGTTGCAATGCGGCGACGGCACTGTCGAGCATCTCCAGGTAGAGAGAAAACCCCACCTGATTAATTTGTCCCGACTGCTCAGCGCCGAGTAATTCGCCCGCGCCGCGTATTTCCATATCATGAGAAGCTAGCTGATAGCCGGCACCCAAATCGCCAGCCGCTTCGATGGCCTCTAGGCGCTTTTGCGCATCCGAGGTGATCAGTGATCGGGG
>CAJQKG010000007.1 GCA_905478845.1 uncultured Luminiphilus sp. | reverse complement strand
CTCGGTTAAGTCGGCTTCGGTTGCATCGGTGAGATCGGCTTCCGCTGTCTCGGTTAAGTCAGCTTCTGTTGTCTCGGTTAAGTCGGCTTCGGTTGCATCGGTGAGATCGGCTTCCATCGTCTCGGTTACCTCCTCTGCCTCCGCCGCATCAGAGGTGTCAATGACGGCCCACTCAGGGGCATCAGGTCCCTCGGCACGGGCCAGTTCGTCATTTTCGAACCAGAGGGTGAGGCGTGTCTCCAGCAGAGTTGTTGTGCCGTTACGTAACAGGTATCGATAATCCCATCGATCATCGTGAAAAGAGTCCTCAATGAGAGGCGTGCCCATGATGTAGCGAACCTGTCGTTTATTGAGTCCTGGTCGCAATTTCTCAACCATCTCTTCGTTGACGACGTTGCCCTGTTCCACGTTGATGCGGTAGACCCCCGGAAAGCCGAAGTTACTGCCGCAACCGACCAAAGCAACTAACAGGCCGCCTGCCACCGCCCACTTCAAATAGCCCATCGTTCTCGCCACTTTGTCTTCCAAGCTCACACCAGTGCTGGCATGATACCGTTAAACACCACCTGCAGAGAACTATTCACACATGTCCACAGAGAATCGCGATTTAAAGAAGGCTGGCCTCAAGGTGACGGTGCCGCGACTCAAGATACTCTCTATGCTGGGGGACGCGTCTGGCCAAGGCGATCACTTTTCTGCAGAAGATCTCTACCAGCGCCTGCGCGATACCGGAGAAGATATCGGGCTGGCCACGGTTTATCGCGTTTTGACGCAATTTGAGACAGCGGGCCTGGTGATTCGCCATAATTTTGAGACGGGTTATTCGGTCTTTGAAATGGCGTCAGATCATCACCATGATCACATGGTTGATTTAGAAACCAATGAAGTCATCGAATTTATCGACGAAGAAATTGAGCGGCGCCAACACGCTATCGCCGAAGAGCACGGTTACGAAATTATTGACCACTCGCTTGTGCTTTACGTGCGTAAGCGCTCAGGCGACTAAATACCCTCCAGCATTTCCCGAGCGTGGGCTAGCGTGCTGTCGGTGAGTTTGGCACCGCCCAGCATGCGCCCGATCTCAAGAACCCGGTCATCATCGTTGAGGTAAGACAGTGCAGACCGGACTTCGTCCTCGCCATCTTTGGTGATTAACAGGTGATGCAGCCCTTTGGCTGCGACTTGGGCTTGATGCGTCACCACCAATACCTGACTACGCCCCCCCAGTGTGGCGAGAAGATCGCCCACGATCTCGGCAACCCCACCACCAATCCCCACATCCACCTCATCAAAAATCATCGTGGGTGAAATGGCGGTATCGGTGGCGACCACTTGCAGCGCAAGGCTAATGCGAGACAATTCCCCACCCGAAGCGACTTTGTTGAGCGGACCCGGTGATGCGCCGGGGTTGGTGGCGATCAGAAATTCGATGTCTTCAGCGCCCCGAGGGTCGGGTTGGTCTGCCTTGAACGGGATCAGTGCCACGTCGAAGCGACACTTCGACATGGCCAGTTGATCTAGGGTGTCCATCACGCGCTGCCCCAGCTTCGCCGCGGCTTTGCGTCGTAAACCCGATAGCTTTGTCGCATGACTGCGCCAATCGAGCGCGGTATCCTCTAGCGCACTTTTGATTTGCGCTAGCTGTTCTGTGCCACCGCTCATCGTGTCGAGCTCAGACTGCAAGGTGGTGTGCAGCGCTGCCAGCGCGTCTGGTTGCACACGATGTTTGCGCGCCAGATCATACAATGCACTCAGGCGCTGCTCGGTGGCGTCAAGCCCCTCGGGGTCTAATTCGATGGTCGCGGCGAATCGCGCCGTTTCGGCGTGTGCCTCCTCCAGCTGAATCAGCGCTGACTGCAGCAATTCTCGTAAATTATCGGTCGCGCTGGAGACCATGCGGTCATCGTTGGCACGCTGCACTAGCTGGGCTAATTGATCCCGATGCGCCTCGCACTCCGTGGCAATATGGTCTGCGTTTTCGATGATGAAAGCCGCGTTGGTGAGCTGCTTGTGCTGCACCTCTAGCGTGTCGATTTCACCGGGCAACGGATTCAAGCTTGCCAGCTCAGCGACCTGATAGGTGAGCAATTCTTTGCGCGCGTCAAACTCTTCTGTTCTATCGGCGAGTCGCGTGTATTCCTCCCGGAGAACGCGCCAGCGTTGAGCGGTTTCGTTGACCGATGCCACGAGGGTGTCAGCGCCTGCATAGGCGTCCAGCAGCGTCCGTTGAATGGCGCGGCGCAGCAGAGATTGGTGAGCGTGCTGGGAGTGAATGTCGACCAATAGCTGCCCTAACTGAGCGCAGTCAGCGAGGGTTGCCGGTGTGCCATTAATATAGGCTCGAGACCGGCCCTCAGCCGAAATAGTGCGGCGTAAGATGCAATCGTCGGAGGAGGCGAGATCGCGTTCTCCCAGCCACGCCAGCGCGCGTGCATTCTGCGAGAGATCAAAACTGGCTGAAATATCCGTTCGACTGGCCCCCGGGCGGACAGCGCGCGAGTCAGCACGGTCACCCACACACAGTCCCAGGGCGTCGAGCATGATCGATTTGCCCGCGCCCGTCTCACCGGTGATGCAGGTCATCCCGCTCACCAAGTCGACTTCGAGCGCGTCGACCACGGCATAGTCTCGAATAGAGAGGTTCGTTAACATCGTGCGTCGTCGTCCAGATCGATACCGAGTTATAGCGCAGAGTCCCTGCAGAGTGAAGACTTTGGCCGACTTTAGATGTGTCAGAGGGGTGGTCGGCCGCTCAGAAATACCGATGATCGTCCGAGACAAGACTTTGTCATGGCACGGGGCTGTGCTAAAACAGAAGGTCACGATTAGCCGGAGTCATCCATCTTGGAAGCCTTATCCTCTCGAGCTTCGTCCTTACTCAAAACATTGGTTGAGATACATATCCGAGAGGGCCAGCCGGTTGCGTCGAAGAGTTTGCAAGGCGAAAGTGGGCTTTCTGTCAGTTCAGCAACGGTTCGTAATATCATGTCTGAGCTCGAGGATTGGGGCTATCTGGCGTCTCCCCATACGTCCTCTGGGCGGGTTCCGACGGCGCAAGGGTATCGTTTTTTCGTCGACACACTGCTACAGATCGGTCCGGTAGAACAGGGCGCTGTCACGGCATTAAATGCAGGGCTCGATCCCAATCGGAGTTCGGCTGAGCTGGTGCAAACGGCGTCGAATTTACTGGCACAGATTACCTACCAGACCGGCATTGTCACGGTCCCCAAGCCAGCGGCTCACCAACTGCGGCAGATAGAATTCTTGCCCCTTTCCGGAAACCGCGTGTTAGCGATTTTAGTGATCAACGAGCGCGATGTGCAGAATCGCATTATTGAGCTGCAGCAGCCGATGTCGGAGGAGGAGCTTCGCTTAGCGGCCGAGTTCATTAATCAGCGTTACGCGGGCAATGATCTCTCTCAGGTCAAAACCGAAATTGTCCGCGAAATGGCCGAGGCGCGATCGCGCATCGATGCTTATTTGTCTGCGGCGCTCGAATTGGCCAATGCCGCAATCGACACCCCGGAGCCGCCCGAGAATGTGGTGGTGGCGGGTGAGGCCAGCCTGCTCAACCAGGCGTTGCCGGGCGATATGCAAAAACTGCGTGAGCTTTTTGACGCCTTTGAGCGCAAGCGTGACCTGCTCGAATTGCTAGAACGTTGTTCCCGCGCCGACGGCATTCAGATTTTTATCGGCGAAGAGGCAGGATTTGACGTGTTTGGCGATTTCAGTGTGATCACTGCGCCGTATGCGCAGGGTACTCAGTCGCTGGGTGTGCTGGGGGTGATCGGCCCCACGCGCATGGCGTATGAGCGCGTCATCCCTATCGTTGACGTCACCGCCCGCATGCTGAGTGCCGCGCTGTCTCGCTGAGCGCTCGATAACCCCCGTCTTGGGTTCGCTGCCCTTGAAAACGAGCGAATGGCCCCCACATGTTGAGAATGGGGGACGGCCCCCGTGTATTCAGTGTGTTTCAGCGGAGCGATCCCATGGCAGAAGAGAACCCCAAGCAGTCCACCGAAGCTGAGGAGCGCGATATCCCAGAGGCGGTAACGGAGTCGACCGAAGCAACCGGTGACGGCAGTGAAGAGCCGGCCGAGGTAGCGGCGCATGAGTCAGAGGCGGAACCTCAGGACCTCGAAGCCGAGTTGGCGGCGGCACAAGATGCGGCGCTCAGAGCGCAGGCAGACGCGATGAATGTTCAGCGCAGGTCTGAGCAAGAAATTGACAAGGCGCGGAAATTTGCTTTGGAGCGTTTTTGCGGTGATTTGCTGGGGGTGGTGGACAACCTCGAGCGCGCGATGGAGTCCTCGAGTGATGCAGGCGGTGACACGGCACTGATCGAGGGGATTGAGCTGACGCACAAAGGGTTTATGGATGTCTTAACCAAATACGGTGTCGTGCCGGTGGATCCCATGGGCGAGCCCTACGACCCGGAGACGGCGCAGGCCATGAGTTTGGTGGAGCAGCCCGATGCGGAACCCAATACCGTCGTGGCGGTGATGCAAAAAGGGTACACGCTCAATGGTCGGCTGTTGCGACCAGCCATGGTAATGGTATCGAAGGCGGCAAGCGGCCAGTAATCAGACGCAGATTATGGTGGCGGGATCTTGAAAAGAGGAAATTCGCCACCACATTATTAAACAAGGAAGCAGACCGCTAATACCAAAGCCGGTCACAGGAGAGAGAAAATGGGAAAGATTATTGGCATTGATTTAGGCACCACGAACAGCTGCGTGTCGGTATTGGAAGGCGGCAAGCCTCGAGTGATCGAGAATGTTGAGGGCGGCCGTACAACGCCTTCTGTTGTGGCTTACACGGAAGACAATGAGATTTTGGTGGGACAGTCCGCAAAGCGACAAGCGGTCACGAATCCCCAAAACACGTTATTTGCGGTGAAGCGGTTGATTGGCCGTCGATTCGATGATGACGTGGTGCAAAAAGACATCAAAATGGTCCCTTATCAAATCGTCAAAGCCGAAAGCGGCGACGCGTGGGTTCAGGTTAACGACGATAAGATGGCGCCCCCGCAGGTGTCAGCTGAAGTCCTGCGCAAGATGAAGAAAACGGCCGAGGAATACTTGGGTGAGACGGTCAGCGAGGCGGTCATTACCGTACCGGCTTATTTCAACGACTCCCAACGTCAGGCTACCAAGGATGCTGGCCGCATCGCCGGGCTAGAGGTCAAGCGCATCATTAACGAGCCCACAGCGGCGGCATTGGCCTATGGCATGGATAAGTCAGAAGGGGATCGCACGGTAGCGGTCTACGACTTAGGCGGCGGTACGTTTGATATCTCGATCATCGAGATTGCTGAAGTCGATGGCGAGCATCAATTTGAGGTGCTGGCGACCAACGGCGATACCTTTTTAGGCGGTGAAGACTTTGATCTGCGATTGATTGAGTTTCTCGCTGAGGAGTTCAAAAAAGAAAACGGTGTCGATTTACACGGCGATCCATTGGCGTTGCAGCGACTGAAAGAAGCGGCAGAGAAAGCCAAAATCGAATTGTCGAGCTCGCAGCAGACAGAGGTCAATCTTCCTTATATTACGGCTGATGCGACAGGACCCAAGCACTTGGTGGTCAAGCTGAGTCGTTCCAAGCTGGAGTCGTTAGTAGAAGACCTAGTGAAGCGATCCTTAACCCCGATGAAAATCGCATTGCAGGACGCTGGACTGTCGCCCAATGAGGTGCAAGACATCATTTTAGTGGGTGGACAGACGCGCATGCCGATGGTGCAAGAAGCGGTCACCGAATTCTTTGGAAAAGAGACCCGAAAGGATGTGAACCCTGACGAAGCGGTCGCGATGGGCGCCTCGATTCAGGGTGCTGTGCTCGCTGGGGACGTCAAAGACGTCTTATTGCTGGATGTGACGCCGTTGTCGCTGGGTATCGAGACGATGGGTAGCGTGGCAACGCCGTTGATCGAGAAAAACACCACGATTCCGACTAAGAAGTCGCAGGTGTTTTCAACAGCTGAGGACAATCAAACCGCGGTCACCATTCACGTGGTGCAGGGTGAGCGCAAGCAGGCAGCGCAGAATAAGTCATTGGGCCGTTTTGACTTGGCCGATATTCCGCCCTCGCCGCGCGGCATGCCGCAGATTGAAGTGACCTTTGATCTCGACGCTAACGGTATATTGAACGTGTCGGCGAAAGATAAGGCGACCGGCAAGGAGCAGTCTATTCGGATCACCGCATCGGGTGGCTTGTCGGATGCTGATATTGAGCAGATGGTGCAGGATGCCGAGATCAATGCAGAGGCTGACAAGAAGTTCGAAGAGCTGGTCGCCGCTCGCAACACAGCAGATGGTATGGTGCACGCGGCGCGCAAGACGCTGGAAGAAGCGGGTGAGCATGCCACCGACGAGGAGCGAGCTGCGATAGAAAGTGCGATCGCTGCTACAGAAGAAGCCGTTAAAGGTGATGACGCCAGTGCCATGGAGGCGGCAACGACCACGTTGACCGAAGCAACCGGGAGTGTTGCTCAGAAGATGTACGCTGCACAACAGGCTGATGAGGCCGCTGCGGGTGATGATGTCAGTGATGACATGGCAGAAGACGGTGACGTGGTCGACGCTGAGTTTGAGGAAGTGAAAGAAGATAAGCGGGCATAATGTCTGTCCGTTAAGCAGGGCAGGGAAGCCCTGATAAGCCTTTTTTTGAGGGCTGCCATCCAGACGCGGGTCATGGTGAACACCATGTAGCCCGCGTCCGTTTTTGAGGAGGGAGCGCTGCGTTCGCAGCAGCGCGCACAGGAACTATGTCGAAACGCGATTATTACGAAGTGCTAGGGGTCGATCGTTCGACCGATGAGCAAGATATCAAAAAGGCCTATCGTCGGATCGCAATGAAGTACCACCCGGATCGTAATCCGGACGACGCCGATGCGGATGCTAAGTTCAAGGAAGCAACAGAAGCGTACGAAGTCCTGTCTGACGGAGAGAAGCGGGGCGCCTACGACCAATTTGGTCACGCGGGAGTCGATCCTTCCATGGGTGGCGGCGGATTTCAGGGCGGTAGCTTCTCCGACATTTTCGGCGACGTCTTCGGCGATATTTTTGGCGGTAGTGGCGGTGGTCGTCGTCAGGGTCCCCAGCGGGGCTCAGATCTGCGCTACACACTAGAGGTTGCGCTAGAAGAGGCCGTGCGCGGCTCGACAGCAGAAATCAAAGTCCCCTCACTGCAGCACTGTGACCCCTGTGATGGCAGCGGCGCTAAACCGGGTAGTCGACCGGTAACCTGTGGCAGTTGTGGCGGGAGCGGCCAAGTGAGGATCCAGCAGGGCTTTTTCCAGGTTCAGCAAACGTGTCCAAAGTGCCGAGGGCGAGGGCAGGCGATCTCTGACCCGTGTGGTGAGTGCCGAGGTCAGGGTCTGGTCGAAAAAACCAAGACGCTGTCCGTTAAGGTACCACCCGGTGTGGATACCGGGGATCGCATTCGCCTCAGCGGCGAGGGTGAGGCGGGTCCTGCTGGCGGTCCACCCGGGGATTTGTTTGTTCAGATCGCGGTGCGCCAGCATGCCTTGTTTGAGCGAGACGGTCGGCATTTATATTGTGAAGTACCCATAAGTTTTGCCGATGCTGCGCTGGGTGGAGAGCTTGAGGTGCCGACGCTGGATGGCCGAGTCAAACACAAAA
>CAJQKG010000006.1 GCA_905478845.1 uncultured Luminiphilus sp. | reverse complement strand
CCAGGTATCACGCCCTAAATAATCATCGCTGTTGACGTCCCATGCTGCGGCCATACTCTTCAACGGCTCGCCAATCTGATCGCTCTCGTACTGCACAGAGGGCATAAAAGAGGGGAACCAACCGCGATTATGCCCATTGCTAAAGCGATCAAACTGGCAGTCTTGATAATCTGCCGCGATGTAGGGGATTAACTCGGGATGAAGCACTTTGACGTGATAGGCCTCATTGAAGTTGTCCGTGATAATTTTCCAGTTGCAGCGGGTCTCTGCCGTCATATCCAGCACCCGTAACATGTCCTCGATACGATGCGACGTGAGTTCTCGAGTGATGGACTCACCCAAAAATGATTCTAAGCTATCGGCGTCAGGATCGAAGTTATACCAAATGAAGCCAAAGCGCTCTTCGCACTGGATCTCCTTCAAGCGCGCTTTACCACACGGACTTTCCGCAAAATCCTCCTCATCCGGCACCGAGGTCACTACACCAGACAAATCGAATTTCCAACCATGGTAAGGGCAGGAAAATCCCTGAGCGTGGCCGTCTTCTGCTTCAGTGATACGGGTACCTCTATGAGGGCAGGAGTTTAAAAATGCCCTCACCGAGCCATTGTCTTGTCGCACCAAAATAACGGAGTCGATACCCAACTCGGTGGTGAGATAATCGCCAGGCTCTGGCATTTGGTAAGCCACCCCGCCTATATTCCAGATCTTGTGCCACACATTGGCATACTCTCTGGCTAGGTAATCCTGACCAATGTATCGATCACTGCTAATAGTGTCTCCCCGTAACGGTGACTCCATCTGCTTCTCGGGACAGTTCAAGTGCTGTTCCAACATCCCTGGGCTCAAGGCCGTCATACCCTCTCCTACATGTCGTACTGTGATATTACTTTACCTTTCAATGCGCAAGACCTTTCAATGCGCAAGGACCGCTGCGATAGCGGCAGTCTGTTCTTTGCCACTCGCGCTTGAGCCACCATCCGCTATCGCAACGTCCCTGGCGCTCTCTCAGTCGAGCAACATGATGTAGACGGAGGGGTAGACCCCCCGTCGCCATCAACTTGCGTCACACACTCTTATCGATCACCTCACCCGCAACTTTTTGCAATCGCATTTCATAAATCTGCCAGCCAACACCGGCGGTGTAGCGCACCTTGCTGGTATACGTACCGATATAAATATCAATCACGCGATCTGGATCAGAATGCCAAGCCTGCAGGTAACTCGACATGGTCGCTTCGCCACCCTCCCCGCCTGCATTGGGAAGACTCGCCAGCTCCACGATTTGCGTGCCAAGAAGGTGCTGGGTGGCATCAAATACCGAGAGCGCCGTGGCCACTACTTTGACCCATTCATCGGGACCCGCGACTTCGTAATAGACGCCGCCCGCAGCACTCGCTTGAATGCTCACATCGGGGGTGAAGATACGGTGATAAATACCCCTACCCTCCTCTATTTGGTCCGGCACGTTGGAGCCGATTAAGTCTGTGGCACGCGCGTACCAGCGCTGCAGATACTCAATTTCTTGCTTGGCCACCATCTCAGCCGTGCTGTCTTCACCTGCTTGCACAATAACGCCCCCACTGGAAAAAAAGGTAAGAATACCCCAAACCAACCACTGCTTAATGTTCATGCTTTTTTTCCTTCCGTTTGGCGAATCGCAAAAAAAGTATTTACCCCTTCGCGGAGCCGCTGGGCCTCTCGCGCGGCCAGACAAATCACGTCGAGACGCCCTTGCGCCCCTCGATATAATCATTCAACACCTCGTGAAAAAACCTGACTCGCGCTTCCTGATCCGCCAAATAATAATCGTCAAACCCCTGAGACTCCCAGCCGTTTTGCTGAGCTTCCGACAGCATCATATCCTGCCAAACAATCGAATCCACGATCTCAGGGATACCCTCGCCGCCATCGAAGTCCCGCGCCAATGCTTCACATTCTTCGACAGGGAAAACGTCCCGGGTCATGATGCCGTGCGCCATCTGCTGCCCCTCTACGGGGAACGCCATACACCATAGATCAAAAGTACACTTAGAAGGATCTTTTGCGTCGGGTTCTGTCCGGAAAAAAATTAAATTATCGGGTAAGAAAGAAATCGTGACGTTGGGGAATATCACAGTGTGAGGACTATCCGTCAGCTCCTCGTCATTCATCTGCTCGTAGTGCACGTAGCCCTTGTCTTTCCAGTGCGCGCGCTTCGCGGCCTTGAGGTCCATCCACCCCTGTATCGCCTTGGTTTCAAAATCGGGATAGGCATCGGGGTCGATATCCCACTGCCTTAAAATATCATCGAAGGGGTGAGGTTCGCCATCGGGCAATCGGTCCCGAAGACTGGGGCGCATGGGCTGTACTGTTCGACCATGCCCATTGGGCCAGATCTCTGACCGAGCACTCCAGTAATCTTGATCAATCCAAGGCGGCACTTGTGGATGAGCGGTCCGAGTATGGTAAGACTCGCTGAAGTTAACCGTCGCAAATTTCCAGTTGGTATTGAGCCGGATTTTTCTCGCGAAAATCCTAACCGCGGTATCCATAGGATAATTTTGATAAATCTCCGGCAGCGGATGAAGATACTCCATCAACCCCGGGCTATCGTCGCTAAAGCTATACCAGACAAAACCGCCCCAAGTGTCACAGCGAAGTTCCTTGAGACGCAGCTTACCGCAGGGATTACCTTGGGAAAAATTTTCAGGGTCATGCACCGACTTCAACACGCCATCCAGACCCCAGACCCACCCGTGATAGCGACAGTGAAAATCGCTTACCGAGGAGCTGTCTTCAACCA
>CAJQKG010000005.1 GCA_905478845.1 uncultured Luminiphilus sp. | reverse complement strand
ACGCATTATCGTTGTAGGCCTGTATCCGCCAGTCTGTCGCAGCGGGCCCCTCTAGCGCGGTAAGCGCCACGATCGCCGGCGAATATGGCTCCCAGCCACCGGAGTAACCATCTTGGAGTGCAATGGCACGATTACCCCCTAAACCAGTGAGGTTTCGGAAGGCGCCGTTATCACTCTGATCGTCAATCGTTTCAATCGTGAGCTTTGCAGTGAAGTTATCAGTAGGCGTCCACAGAAACTTAGCGCCGTAATTCAGATAGTCCTGCTTTGCGACGTCCTTATCCAAGGTCACGTTCTTGATGTAGCCGTCGTCTTGCAAGCTCGCCCCAAAAAGCTTCACTGCAAGCACATCTTCGATAATAGGGAAGTTTAAGACTGCCTTGACATCCGTACGGCCAAAATTACCCAACGTGCCAGAGATGGAGCCGCCCAGCTCGCCTGTGGGATCGGTTCGCGTGAGCGCGATAACGCCGGCAATTGTATTCTTTCCGAACAACGTGCCCTGTGGGCCCCGCATCACTTCGATCGATTCGATATCAAAGTTATCGATCAGGGTGCCCGAGTTAGTGGTCAGTGCAATACCGTCGTAAACAATCCCGACGGCGGGATCGAAACTCTTTTCATCGTTGCTATAGCCAATGCCTCGAATGGAAATGGCGTGGCCAGCGGTGCGGCCCATTGATTGGCGAACCTGAACATTCGGCGCCAGTCCCTCGATGTGACGTAGATTCCGAATCGCGGGGTTCTCGAGCTGACTCGTGATTGATGTCACCGCAATCGGCACGTCCTGAATCGATTCTTGACGTTTTCTAGACGTCACAATGACTTCTTCAATCGCTAAGGCGCTTGGTTCTTCATCTTGTGCCACTACAAATTGAGACCCCGTAGCAGCTATCACTAGACCGCACATGAGAGTCAGCTTTTTTTGTAGAAATTTTGCTGGCCCCTCTAATTTAGGTGATTCACTGTCCATCTTGTCGCTCCCTTGGTTTTTTTCTTGGAAAGCGTGAGTACAAGTCTTGGAGTGCTTTGAGTCAATTTGTAAATTTTTATGAGTGTTAAAAAAAAGAGGTTTGAATAGCCATCGGCAGATCGGTAGCTTTTAAATCATTCTGAGGTGTCCGGTCATCACTCTGAGCGTTTCGCCTTGGAGCGATCGCAGGCTACCGCATCGATAATGGCCATCTAACCACTAGATGATTCACTGCAACGCCTTGTGACTCTGACACCGACAGTGAGCACACCGGACTGCGCACCACTCTTTGCGACGTAGTATGAGTATTTGCCAACCGACTGGAGTGTTAAGTTAGCTACCCCACGATATACCAAAGAGCACCGCTAGGAGAAATTATGGGACAACAACGCCTAAAGGGAAAAGTGGCTGTCATCACCGGTGCGGCCAGTGGCATTGGGGCCGCGACTGCTCGTCGATTCAAAAACGAAGGCTGCGCACTGATTCTCGGTGATATCCAATCTGATCTGGGTCACGACCTCGCCCATGAACTCGGCGATCGCGCCTTTTTTGAGTACTGCAACGTCACCCTCGAAGAGGACGTCAAAAAACTGGTCGATCGTGCCCTGTCAGCGTTCGGGCAGCTGGACATTATGTTCAACAACGCAGGCATCGTCGGCGCCAAGGGCCCTATTGATCAAACACCCGCCGATGAGTGGCGTATCACTACCGACATTCTCATTAATGGCGTTTTTTACGGCGTGAAGCATGCGGCCGCTGTCATGAAAGAACAGCGCTCAGGCTCGATCATCAACATGTCCAGCGTCGCCGGCGTCATGGGCGGGCTCGCACCTCATGCCTACACCACCGCAAAGCATGCCGTCATTGGACTAACCACCAGCGCCAGCGCAGAGCTCTGCCAACACAATGTCAGGGTCAATGCCATCGCCCCCTTCTCAATGGCAACGCCGATGGTGGCCGATGCCCATCTGCAGGATCACCATGCGACAGATGAGGTCGCCAAAACATTGGCGGCTAATTCGCCTCTGCCGGGGCGCGCGGGGACCGCGCTCGACGTGGCTAACGCAGCACTTTGGTTGGGTAGCGATGAATCCGGTTATACCAGCGGCCTCACCCTGACCACTGATGCAGGGGTTACCACGGGGTCCATGGTGAGACGACCTAACTACGACGATTATGTGCCAATGCAGAAAGAAGCAGGCAATCGCGGCGTGTAGCGCGGCCATTGGCCTCAATACCCCCAACCCGTCGACGAGACTCCAGTTGATTCATCTGCACCCCAAGAGACAATAAGATTATGGCCCCTAATAACGCTAACAACCCGTCTCAACCGACTGACTTTCATGTCGGCCCCTACAAAATAGGGGGGCCCTACGCGAAATACATTCTCTTTTTGCTGATTCTCGTTTACGCGATGAACCTATTAGATCGCCAAATACTTGCCATCCTTGCCGGCGAAATTCAGGCCGACCTCGGTATCAGTGATTCGCAAATGGGCTTCTTATACGGCACTTCATTTGCTGTTTTTTATGCCATCTTCGGCCTGCCACTCGGTCGCCTAGCGGATCTATGGGTGCGCAAAACACTGATAGCCTGCGGCCTCTTCACCTGGAGTGTCATGACGATGCTCTGCGGGCTGGCAGGCGGGGCGGCCAGCCTCACTTTCTTTCGCTTTGGCGTCGGTATCGGTGAAGCCACCGCGACACCCTCGGCCTACTCTTTGCTGTCTGATTGGTTTGAGCCCAAAGATCGGGCCTCCGTTATCGCCATTTACTCTACGGGCGCTTATATCGGCATGGGGCTGAGTATGTTTATCGGTGGCTGGATCGTCGATTGGTGGAACCTGAGCTATCCCGATATTGCCAACGCGCCCTTCGGCCTTAAGGGCTGGCAAGTGACTTTTATCATCGTCGGCGCGCCCGGCATATTACTTGCCGCTTTGTTCAGAACGCTAAAGGAGCCGGTTCGCGGATACAGTGAAAACGTGTCCAGCATTCAAAACCATCCTCACCCCTTTAAAGAGGGCTTGGGCGAGCTCGCCAGTATCCTCCCTCCTTTTTCCATCATTAGTCTTTACCGCCGAGTGGGCTTTTCGGCGCCTTTGATCACCAATATTCTTGCGGCGGTCATTATTGTTGCAATGGCTACTCTGATCAGTCACCTCACTGGTCGCGTCACCCAGTGGGTTGTTCTCGGGGTGGGCGTGTATGCACTGTTTAGCTGGGCAAAGTCACTCGCCGTGAGAGACCCAGTGACCTACGCGATGATCTTCCGATGTAAATCAATGATTTATGTCAACTTGGCCTACCCTATTATTACGTTCATCACCTACGGATTTGCGCTGTGGCTCGCTCAATACTTACTGCGCAAATTTGACGCTGACTTATCGGAACTCGGCATGGTTCTGGGACTCTCCACTGCCATCTGTGGGGGCGTGGGTGTGGCCACTGGCGGGGTCGTGGCCGATCTCATGAAGCGTCATATCCGCGAGGATGCTCACACTTTCATGGGCCTCATATCGGGCATCCTCACGATCATTGCGGCACTTTTCGTGCTCAACGCAGAAACCCTGCAAGGGGCTTATATTGCCAACGCGTTTCTTCAGTTTGTCAGTGTTCTGTGGACTGGTGCAGCAGGCGGCATTATTACCACTCTGGTACTCCCCAGAATGCGTGCCACGGCCTCCGCCTTTTATCTCGCGATGGGTACTTTTTTAGGCCTCGCTATGGGGCCCTTCACCATCGGCTACCTCAGCGACACCTTTCAAGCGTCAGGCAACACACCCGCTGATTCACTGGGCCTGAGTTTGAAGCTGGCATTACTGGTCTACGTGATTGTCGCCATTTTTACCGTGCTGCTATTTCGACATTATCGACAGGACTTCAATACCCGAGAAGAGCGCGCTAGAGCGGCAGGTGAGCCGGCTAACCCTGGCTAGCCAAGTGTATCAACGCCGCTACGTTGCTTAGCGTGTGCCCGGTTGGCTTATTCCTAGAATATGCGATCATGTCAGCATTAGCTTCTCCAGCGCACAGCGCGAGACCGTGTTAGTGAGTCTCGTGTCCCGGTGGAAGGCCAGTCACAACACGAGCGGCCTCAGATAGATGGCAAGCGAAGTACCATCTGCAAGAGGTCCGCTTCACTCACAAAATACGGTCACTTTCAATTTGCTATGCAACTATATAAACCTACCAAACCGAAGGGCACGAAACGCAGAGACAGCATCATCAGCGGCTTCTTGTGCTCCCTAGAAAAAAACGGTTTTTCAAGAACGACCATGACCGGCATCGCTCAAGAAGCAGACATTGCGCCCAGCCATGTCTTTTACTATTTCAATTCTAAGGAAGACATACTGACTGAGGTTTTCAAACATCAGTGTAACGTCATCGTTGAAGGCATGGAGGCGCTGAAGCAACAAGACTTTGCCGGCAAAATTAATTATCTCTGCGAGTTTTTCTATACCGAAAACAAATCCGTCAATCACCTCTCTACGGGTGTCATGTACGAGGCCATTGGCGCATCGGTTACCGATTCCGCTCTCGCCACGCACAAGAACGAGCTAGATCGATGCTGTACCGAACTACTCAGAGTGGTCTTTGCCCATCAGGAGATCGATGAGCAAACCTGCATGGAGAAAGCTGAAATCTTGTACGCGGTCATTGCAGGATCCAAGCTCAATGGCTACTTCAGTCCCAATATCGACTTGGCGCACGGCAAAGAGCTCTTTATCAAAACGGCTTATTTATTGGCCGCCGAGCAAAATACTGATAATTTGAACCCTGGTTAAGTCGACACTGCCTCAAGCCAATGCAGTGGCTTTGATAAGACTAATCGATTCGTAACGCCTAAAAGGAGTGCACCATCACTCGTTATATTGTCATCTCAGATGGCCCAGCACAGCCCAACCCGGACGCACTCGATGCCTGCTGGGCGCAGGTCCTCATCGCCCATCCGGAATTAGCGGGTGATTATCAGGTTCGCTCACTCGGTATCGATGCCGAGACAACCGAGCAAATATTTGGCTTTATCCAATCACGCGAAAAGGTGGCCACTTTTAGCCTGCCTTGGGTGCTTGAGGCCAATGACTTTCCCTACCCCACCGCCGGCATGCCGATTTTACTGTGCGACTACGACGGCAAGCCCCGGCTCGTGGTCAAAGTCACGAGCATCCGCGATACCACCTTTGGCGAGATGGGGATCAATGAGTCGTCTCTGGATGGCCCCCCTGTGCAAGACCCTGAGATCTGGATCCCGCTCCATCGAACGTATTGGAATGGCTTACTCTCGGCCTACGGACGTGAATGTACTGACGACATGCCCGTACTCGTTGAGCCGTTTGATTACATCGGTACAGTGAGCGGATAACAATTCGACCCGGCTTTGGCTTTGGCTTTGGATTTGGATTTGGATTTGGCTTTGGCTGCCTCGCTTGGCGAGTAACGTCGTCAACTTGCCCTAGCGCTACTCCTCTAGC
>CAJQKG010000004.1 GCA_905478845.1 uncultured Luminiphilus sp. | reverse complement strand
TCCCAATCAATCTGCGTCAGGGTCTTGTCGACGGCTACCATCAGTTGATTATCGGGAGTGGTAATGTGCCACCAGAAGAAGTGGGGTTTCAGTAATTTAAAGTCACCGGAGCTCTGATCCAGAACCCCCCCCTCAGGGCTTAGAATGTTCTGATTGAACTGGCCAGATATGCCATCACGCGCGACAAATTGATGCAGGACGTCGGCCGCTGCGGGCAGTGCCAGGGCAGACGATCCCAGGACATAAGCGACCAGTAGCGGCGCGAGCAGCCGTCGTCCGCGCATCGCTAGTGCTCCGGCGGTGCTGGCGCGAGCACCTCTCGCTGACCGTTACTGCCCATTTCTGTGACGACGCCCGCCGTCTCCATTGCCTCAATAAGACGCGCAGCACGGTTGTAACCGATTCGGAGCTTGCGTTGCACCGAGGAGATCGACGCGCGGCGACTGCGGCAGACGTAATCAACTGCTTCGTCATACAGTGCATCCGACTCAGGATCGTCATCTCCGGACGCCGCCGATTGCATCTCATGAGCGGTAACCGGCGTTTGGCCCCCTTCATCTAGCAGTCCATCGATATACTGCGGGTCGCCACGACGTTTCCAGTCGGCGACAACGCGGTGAACCTCGTCATCGGAACAGAAAGCACCGTGCACTCGCACCGGCACACTCGAGCCTGCCGGGAGATAGAGCATATCCCCGTAGCCTAATAATTGATCGGCGCCACCCTGGTCCAAAATGGTGCGAGAATCGACTTTTGAGCTGACTGCAAACGCGATTCTAGAAGGAATGTTTGCCTTAATTAAACCGGTAATGACATCCACTGAGGGGCGCTGGGTTGCCAATACCAAGTGAATGCCGGCAGCACGCGCTTTCTGCGCTATCCGAGCGATCAATTGCTCCACTTTCTTGCCGACAATCATCATCATATCGGCGAATTCATCGATCACCACGACGATAGAGGGTAGCTTCTCCAGTGCGGGGTGTTCCTGCTCCTCTCCCGTCAGCTCTAGTACCGGGTCGGGGCTCCACATTGGGTCGGGAATGGGACTGCCCTGCTTCTCGGCATCCGTCACCTTGCGGTTATACCCTTGCAGATTACGAACGCCTAGCAGCGACATGAGCTTGTAACGTCGTTCCATTTCAGCCACACACCAACGCAGTCCATTGGCCGCATCCTTCATGTCGGTAATCACCGGTGTTAACAAATGGGGAATGCCGTCATACACCGACAATTCCAGCATTTTCGGATCCACTAACATCAGCCGGGCATCAGCGGGCGTGGCCTTGTACAGCAGACTGACCAACATGCAATTAACGCCCACTGACTTGCCCGACCCTGTCGTCCCCGCCACCAAGACATGCGGCATTTTGCTCAAGTCAGCGACGATCGGAGCGCCGGCAATATCATGGCCTAACGCCACAGTGAGGGGCGACTTACTCTCTTCAAACGTTTTAGAAGCCAGCACATCTTTAAAGTTGACGGTTTGTCGATCGGCATTGGGGATCTCGATCCCCACCACACTCTTGCCGGGAATCACTTCAACCACTCGGACAGAAATCACGGCTAAAGAACGCGCCAAATCCTTGGCAAGATTGGATATGCGTGACACTTTAACGCCAGCTGCAGGCTGAATTTCAAAGCGTGTCACCACCGGCCCCGGGTAAACCGCTACGACCTCAGCTACGACGCCGAAATCCTTGAGCTTGAGCTCTAGCAGTCGCGACAACGACTCTAATTCATCGGCAGAGTAGCCACGCTGCTCCACGTCATTAGCGGCATCGAGCAAATCCAGCGGGGGTACCTCACCGGATATCGGCAGATCAAATAGGGGCTTTTGCTTTTCCTGCTCAAACTTAACCCCTGCTGCCACGGGCTCTTTGGGTGGCTTGATCTTAGGGGGAGTGCGTTTCTTTTCATTGGCGACATGCCGCTCAATTTTAACCTTACGCTCTTCAAGCTGTTTTTCGCGTGCGCGCCGGTCACGAAACTGATCCAACTGAATGCCTACCGTTTGGCGTATCGTACTTGCAGCGGTTAACACGCGCCGCCCGATCCAATCGATGACACTGAGCCAGCTAATATCTGCAAAGAGAGTGAGGCCCAACAAGAACACGGTTACCAGCACTAGTCGGGCGCCCACCGGATTGAACGCTTGATCAAAACCCGATCCAATGGCGGCACCGACAATGCCGCCCGCACCCTGTGGCAGACCCGAGGCTCCTACATCATTGAGTGCGCGCAGTGCCGTGGCGGCCATCACGAGCAGCAGCAAGCCACACGCACGCAAGCCCAACATCTGCCAGTCCACAGGGTCATATCGACCCTCTGCGATCAGCAATGATATCGCGCGATAGGCGAGCAATAGAGGGATCAGATACGCCGCAGAACCAACCAGTGACAGAAACACATCGGCAATAAAGGCGCCGGTAATACCGCCGAGATTTTGAACGGCATCACCCGTTCCGCTTGCAGACCACCCCGGATCTTGTTCGCTATAAGTCAGAAGCGACATCAAGACAAAGAGACAGGCTGCCCCTACGCTAATAAACAGCACATCGCGCAAGCGACGACGAGCAAACGTTTGCGTGGTCAATTCTGACTGTGTGCTATCCGACTTCGCTCTG
>CAJQKG010000003.1 GCA_905478845.1 uncultured Luminiphilus sp. | reverse complement strand
GAATAGACGTGATGACCACGGTTTGCGCACTCTGATTCGTAATGTGGCCATAGGCGGCGGCGACTTCGGTACCGGGTGGCATACTCCGCACCCACGCTTTTTCCCATAACAGTCCCTCTGCCAGCGCTGATAAGGGCAAGCACCATGACAACATTACAGGGCAGAGAGTGCGCCATTGGATTTTGAAGGGGTAACCACGAATGGCGCTCCCCCGGTGCTTGCTGCTGGGGTTGCGCTTAGCGCGTAACGGCATCTAGGGCCTCCATCACCATGCGAGTGGTTAACAGTTGCGGGAGTATCACCGGGGCCACTTGAGGGTTACCGCTGTACATCACATACAGTGGAATACCATTGCGACCGTGCTGGCGGACAAATTCGCCAATTCCGGGGTCGTAGTTGGTCCAGTCTGCCACCATATAGGTGACCTCCGACGCCGCAAATGCCTGCGTCATCTCGTCGGTAAACAAGACTGCTTGCTCGTTGGCAAGACAGGTGATGCACCAATCAGCGGTAACGTCGACAAACACCGGCAGGCCTTGCGCTTGCAGCGAGGCCAGTGCGTCGGCAGACCAAGTGACCACGCCGTCTCGGCCGTCAGCGGTGGAGGCGTCTGAGGATTCTCCCCGTACGCCACCCAAAACGATCGCGCTGATCAAACAGGCGCTACCCATGACGCGGGCCATGCGACCTCCTCGCAGTAAGGTAAGGCCAAGCGCCAGCATCACTAAGCCGGCAGCCGCGGCGGCCATGGTATCAACACCGTTTTGCTTGCCCGCTACCCAGAGTAACCAGACCGCGGTGAGATAGAGCGGAAAAGCCATGATTTGTTTGAGCGTCTCCATCCAGGCACCCGGTTTGGGTAACCAACGTCGTGCGCGATCACTGGTGCTGAGCGCCACCATGGGCGCTGCCATGCCGGTGCCTAGCGCGGCAAATACGGTCAGTGCATAAAGGGGAGGCTGTGTCAGCGCGAAGCCCAGGGCGCTGCCCATAAACGGTGCGGTGCAAGGACTGGCCACGATAACAGCGAGTACCCCGGTAAAAAAACTGCCTTGAATCCCGGGTGTTGTGGTTAAGCCTGAGCCCACATTCATCCATCGCCCACCAAACAAGACGAGACCCGAGAGAGATAACCCCATGATCGCAAAGAGATAAGCCAACGCAATGACAAAGCCCGTTGATTGCAGCTGGAACCCCCAGCCTACCCAGCGCCCAGCAGCTTGAAGGCTGATCAGCACACTAGCAATGAGTAGGAACGATGACACCACACCCAGTAGATAAGCGAGGCCATGCCGCCGATGTGTCGCCGGATCGCCGGTGGCGAAGCTCAGTACTTTTAACGACAGAATAGGAAAAACACACGGCATGGTGTTAAGAATGACGCCGCCGAGAAAAGCGAGCCCCAGTGCTAGCAGCAAGGTCATACCTGCCGGGGTGGGCGCTACCGGTGCGTCTGCCACCGGTGGCATGGTGACCAATGCGGTTGTCGAGATGGTGCCGCTCGATGCATTGACGATGAGATATTCGGTCTTGGGCGGGTAACACAGCCCTGCATCCGCACAGCCTTGATAGGTTACGGCAACCGTGAGCGAGTCCTCGGTTGAGGGTAATGAAGCGCTGAGGTCGGCATGATCGTAATACACCTGCACTTCACCAAAAAACTCGTCGGTTTTGTTTAGTGCGGGGGGGTAGTCAATCGCCAGTGGGTCAGATCGATAGGGTGATTCGATCCTGACGTTAAAAGCGTGTTGGTAGAGATAGTATCCCGCGGTGATTTGCCAATACAGGCGCAGGTCACCGGCTGCCGTCAGCTCCCCCTCTAGCTGATAGGCCTGCTCTACCGGTAAGAACGCCGTCTGTTGCTTCAGGGCTTCTGCTAGGCTGTTTTGAGATTGTCCCGGTAGGGCATACGTCAGCAGTGCGATCGCGACGACCATCGTCGCCCAGCACCGCGCCAACATCAGAGCCATCGGCTGCAACCGCTGCGCGCCTGTCTCTGTCATGCTAACTCAGTCATTTTGGTAACGCAGGCGTGTCCCGTGAGCCAGTGATAGGCGGATCTCATCAGCACTGAGTGCCGCCGGGAAATAGACTCCCGACACTTTGGCGTCCATCAAACTGGCGCCCTCGAGATTGGTTTCGCGAAAATCAATACCGCTCAGGTCGCAGTTACGAAAATAGGCATTAGAAAAGTCCAAGCCTCGGGCATCCATTCGGCGAAGATCGCGGCCGCGATAGTCGCCACCCGTTAACTCGCTGCTGTCGAGTGAATCCCGGCTGGTATTGAAGCTGTCCACGTCTTCCTGACGCAACATTTGGTAGAGCGGGTCAGCTTTAATGACGGGTTTGAGTTCTTTATCGCTCATGAGTATCCATTACTCCCGTTGCGGTGATGACCGATCAGTCACCAAAAAATTGATGGCGAAGGGCAAGACAGGCTGCTCGATCTAGCCGTGGCCCAAAGCATTTTACTACTTCACTGGCTGCAAGGGTGGCAAATTCGGTTGCCCGTTGATCATTCTCTCCGCGAGACAGCGCATAAAGGAATGCGCCTGCAAACATGTCGCCGGCACCATTGGTGTTAACGGCGTCGACCGCTGGTGCAGCGACACGGTGTAATGTCGCGCCATCCCAAGTGATGGCGCCCTGCGCCCCGAGTGTGATGACAAAGCGGCGAGCAACCTGCTTAATGGCCGAGATGGCGTCATCTAATGAGTCGCATTGGCCCCATTCAAGTGCTTCTATTTCGTTACAAAACACCAGTTCTACGCCGTCTTCGACCATCGCGGCCATGTTGTCGCGGAAGAATTTCACCATGCCTGGGTCCGAAAAACTGACGGCCGTTTGAACGCCATACTCTGTTGCCAGCGCTTTGGTTTTCAGGGCGGCTGCATGTCCGGTTGGAGAGGTCACCAAGTAACCTTCAAGGTAAACCCATTGCGACGCTTTAATGGCTTCTTCGTTGACTTCGTCGACGGACAACGTCTCTGAAATACCCAGATGCGTATTGAGAGAGCGCTCTGCATCGGGCGTAATGAGCACTAGGCATTTGCCCGTGACGCCCTCTTTCCGTTGTTCGTTAAGGCCATGTGCGACCCCCGATTGCTCCAGATCCGAGAGGTAAATATCGCCGTCGGTATCTTGTGCCACTTTACAGCTCATGTAGGTGGGCGCCCCCATTAATGCGGTGGCAATCATACTGTTGCCGGCGCTGCCGCCCGACGCATGACTGGCTTGGATTAAATGTTCCGAGAGCTGCGCGAGCATTTGATTCTGTTTGGATTGGTCCATCAGCGTCATCATGCCCTTGTCGACATTCATTGCGACGAGGTCGTCATCGGTGACTTGTATCTCGGTATCGACAAGCGCGGCGCCGATGGCATAAGCAGCGTAGGAGTTCACAGGTTGAAGCCTATTCATGATCAGGAGGGCCTATTCTACCGGAACCCTTGGGCCCTTGCCGCTAACTTCATCGCGTAAAGCGTTATGATGAGACGAGGGACACGATAGCCCGTGACGTCATGACGAACGGGTGTTGGCGTCTAGTGGTCGAGCGAAGAGGTAGCAGCACCCCATGAAAGCGTTAATCCAGCCGTTACAGCAGCGCCTTGCGCAGTTCAATAAGGAACCAGCAGGGTTTGAGCCACAAGCCGGCAGAGCGGCTGTGGCGATCATACTGCGAGAGGGTGGCGAGGCGACTGAAATGTTGATGATTCGCCGCGCAATCCGCGACGGTGATCCCTGGTCTGGGCATATGGGATTTCCAGGTGGACGCCGCGATCCCGGCGATCAGTCGAATCTAGGGTGTGCTTTACGAGAGACCGAAGAAGAGCTCGGAGTCGATCTTCTGCACTGTGCTACGCAATTGGGCGAGTTAACCGATGTGAATACGGGGTGGCGCGCAGATCGCCCTGAGATGCTGGTGACGCCGTTCGTTTTTCAGGTCAACGACGTGCCGGTCATGAGTCCGAACGATGAGGTGGATGAGGTGGTCTGGATACCCTTACATTTTCTGATGCAACCGGATCAGCGGGAGCCGATGGTGTGGGAGTGGAAAGGGCAGCAAATGGAGAGCGATTCTTATCTGTATGCGAGCTATCGTATTTGGGGGCTGTCGCTCATGATGATTGATGAAATGCTCGCGTTATTGCGTCCTTCGTGATGAGAGCAGCCAATAGTGCGCCCGTCAGCTCACTGAGTAGGCGGTCTGCATTGGCGACGCGGCGGCGCATGAACAGGCGCGCGTGCACAACTCACTGAATCAAGACGAGCACGCTGGACTGAATGGCTAACCGGCCAGCCCAAGGGGTGGAGCGCGCGGCTCAGTGCTGTTCATCCTCAATCCAGCCCTCTTGGCCGCGCAGAAAACTGCGAGTATCGAGGATAAGCGTGTCAACGGCGTCGGGGTGCGCTCGGCTGGCTTCAATCAGTACCGATTCGGCCACTGTGCCTGCCAAGTAACCTGCTACCAAATCGACTAACACGGGGGACATCTCAGGTTGATGGTAAAACCGCGGCATGTCGGGGACTAAATTGCCGGTCAGGGTATCGCCGTTGACCCGCAACCAGTAGCCACCGCAGCTCGATAACTGATAGTCCAGCAGCCGCCCGAAACTCTGATTAGGGGTAGACGGATTAAAGCTGCCCTCGGGTCGCTCTCGGATCTCTGACAATGCCATGACCCAGCGGCTACCGATTGGAAAGTGCTCCGCTGATGGGCGGCAGTAATCGCCTGTTTTCATCCAAACGCGCAGGGTGTCTAGCCAGAGCGTCCCTTTTAAAATGTCCTCAGGTAACAAGTCCACGGCGTTGCCCTTGATCGTTTGTACCTCAGCGAGGAGAACAAGATCCGCATGCGGTGCCACTTCGGAAAAACTGCCTTCCCACAGGCAGCCACAATCGGCATTCATCGCATCGGGTTGGGCCCGTGCTGTGCCGCTAGGCCCACCGAGGGCTAGCACGGACAAGACGATAGCAATACCCCTCCTCACGGCGGTATTAGGAATTGAGTAAACGCGCCGCATCCATCGCAAAGTAGGTCAGGATGCCGTCGGCCCCTGCGCGACGAAAACACAGCAAAGATTCGAGCATCACGGCTTCCCGACTCAACCAGTTTTGGGCAAAGGCCGCTTGGTGCATGGCGTACTCACCACTGACTTGATAGGCAAAGGTAGGCACTTTGAATTCGGTTTTGACGCGTCGCACAATATCGAGATAAGGCATGCCGGGTTTAACCATAACCATATCAGCGCCCTCCTGGAGATCGAGTGCTACTTCGTGCAAGGCTTCATCGGCATTGCCTGGATCCATTTGGTAGGTCTTTTTATCGCCTCCCTTAATGTTACCGGCAGAGCCCACCGCATCTCGGAATGGGCCGTAATAGCTTGACGCATATTTGGCAGCATAAGAAAGGATGAGCGTATTGATATGGCCTGTTGACTCCAGCGCGGTGCGAATTCCGCCAATCCGCCCATCCATCATATCGGAGGGGGCAACGATATCGGCGCCGGCAGCCGCGTGACTGAGCGCTTGTTTGACTAGCGCATCACGGGTCACATCATTCAATACATAGCCTGACTCGTCGATAATGCCGTCTTGGCCGTGCGTCGTGTAAGGATCTAAGGCGACGTCAGTGATGATTCCCAGCGCCGGGACGGCACGCTTGAGCTCGGCAACCGCTCGCTGGACTAAGCCATCCTCGGCATAAGCGGCTTCAGCGAGCAGCGATTTATCCGCCTGACCAATCACCGGGAACAGCGCGAGAGCGGGGATGCCCAACGAATGAGCCTCTTTGGCTAGCGTCACCAATAAGTCGACGCTGAGACGCTCAACACCCGGCATAGAGGGCACGGCTTCTCGTTGGCCGGTGCCGTCTAAGACAAATACCGGATAAATAAAGTCAGCGGGACTTAGCGTGCTTTCGCGGACCATATCGCGCGCAAAAGCCGTAGCCCGCAGACGGCGCAGTCGAGTGTGGGGAAACGGTCCACGTTGGCTCATATCAGATGCTCCAGGCGGTCTATAGCGACGCAAAGGCGGCTCGTGCCGCCTCGACAGTGGTCTGTATATCATCATCCGTGTGGGCAGACGACATAAAGCCCGCCTCGAAAGACGCCGGTGCCAGGTAAACGCCACTGTCCAGCATCAAATGAAAAAATTGATTAAACGCAGCGACGTTCGAATTGATCACTTGGTGGTATTGCGTCACGGTTTCTTCTTCAGTAAAAAAACCGCCGAACATCGAGCCGAGATGATTGGTGGTAAAGGGCACTCCTGCACTGTTTGCTGCCTCGCGCATGCCGTCACACAGCGCCTGAGTATGTCTAAACAGATCATCGTAGAAGCCGGGTTCGCTGATGATCGACATGGTCGCTAAACCAGACGCCATCGCGACGGGATTGCCCGACAGGGTACCCGCCTGATAGACCGGGCCCAGCGGTGAAATCTGCTCCATGATGTCTCGCCGCCCACCAAAGGCGCCGACCGGCATACCGCCCCCAATGACCTTACCGAGGCAGGTAATATCGGGTGTGATGCCCAGATAACCCTGTACGCCCCCCGTGCCAAAACGAAAGCCGGTCATCACCTCGTCAAAAATCAGCACGGCACCGTGGCGGGTGCACAGTTCACGCATTCCTTCCAGGTATCCGTCGACCGAGGGGATGCAGTTCATATTGCCCGCGACGGGTTCGGTAATGACGCAGGCGACTTGGTCACCCAATTCGTCCATCGCCGCTTCGAGGGCGGGCAAATCGTTGAAGGGCAGGGTGACGGTGTGCTGCGCGAGCACCTCAGGGACACCCGGCGAGCTGGGCACACCAAACGTCAGCGCACCCGAGCCAGCTTTGATCAGCAGTGAGTCCGAGTGCCCGTGATAACAGCCTTCAAACTTGATAATTTTGTCGCGGCCAGTAAACCCGCGAGCCAGACGGATGGCGCTCATAGTGGCCTCAGTGCCCGAGCTGGTCATGCGGATTAATGCCATGCTGGGGACCAGGCGACTGATGGTTTCTGCCAGTTCGATTTCGATTTCAGTAGGGCACCCAAAGCTGAGGCCGCCTTGCGCGGCTTCGACCACAGCCTCGCGCACTTTCGGGTGATTATGTCCCATGATCATAGGACCCCATGAGAGCACGTAATCGATATAACGGCGTCCATCGGCGTCAAAGAGATAGGCACCATCGGCGCGCTCCATGAAGCGAGGGGTTCCGCCGACCGCTTTGAAGGCGCGGACGGGCGAATTGACGCCACCGGGAATCGTCTTTTTGGCACGCTCAAAAAGCGCTTCAGATCGGCTCATGACACTAGGACTCTTCATTAATAGGGTTAATTATCGCAGGAGGCGACGCTGGGTGCACCCCACGCGCGTCACCCGCCCGCGGTCGGTCGGAGATACACCAATAGGATAATCAAAAAGAGGAACAGGACGGGTACCTCATTAAACACACGGTAAAACACATGGGTCTTGTTATCGTCGCCCCGACAGACTCGACCCACATAAATGCCGGTTTGAAGGTGGTAGGCAATTAAGCAGGCTACGCCGCCGAGTTTCGCGATCATCCAGCCGCTGGACAGGTAGTACTCCCACTGAAAAGAGAGGCGCCATAGGCCCAGCGCGATAGCGAGGAGCATAAAGGGCGTGACAAAGCGATACAGTTTGCGTGCCATGATGGCCAGTACGGCCTTGGTGTCGGGCGCTGGGCTTTGCGCGTAATAGACCAAGATGCGGGGTAAGTAAAAGAGCCCCGCAAACCAACAGACCACAAAAATGACATGAAATCCTTGTATCCAGAGCATGGGAGTGTCCTTTTGTGCCTTTGGTAAAAAGCCCGCTCGGCCATGACACCGCGCGATTGATCATGAGACAGTATGTGCCCCGCAACATTAACAGAAGCAGGCGTAAAAATGATCAGGGTCGGAGTGGTCGGCGCGACGGGTTATACAGGCATCGAGTTAGTACGGTTGTTGCTGCAACACCCCGGCGTCATGATTGATGTAGTGACATCGAGGGGCGAGGCGGGCCGTCGGCTCGATAATCTATTCCCGAGCCTACTGGGGGTCTCTGATCTCCGCTTTACCGATCCTACCGATGCGGATTACACCGCCTGTGATGTGGTGTTTTTTGCCACCCCTCACAACGTCGCGATGCGAGAAGTACCGGCGCTGATCGATCAGGGCATTCGGGTGATAGATCTATCGGCCGATTTTAGACTGACGGATGTGGCTTTGTGGGAGCACTGGTATGGCGAGTCCCATGCGGCGCCCGAACTCTGTGCCCAAGCGATTTATGGGCTGCCCGAGACCCATCGCGAGGCGATCAAAGCGGCGCGACTTGTGGCGTGTCCCGGTTGTTATCCCACGGCGGTGCAACTCGGATTCTTGCCGCTGATGAAGGCGGGTGTTGTGGATACCGGGAGTTTGGTGGCCTCCTGTGGATCCGGTACCAGTGGCGCAGGCCGTCAGGCCAAGCTGGCGGGGTTGTTGACGGAAGCCGGGGAGAGCTTGAGCGCTTACGGCGTTTCCGGCCATCGTCACCTGCCCGAAATGGAGCAGGGGCTATCGGGGATGGCCCAACAACCGGTGAGTCTCACTTTTGTGCCGCACTTGGTCCCGATGAGCCGCGGTATTCACGCCACGCTATTTGCCCAATTGACAACTGAGGTTGACGATTTGCAGGGGTTGTTTGAGCAGTGCTTTGCGACGGAACCCTCTGTGGTGGTGCTGCCAGCTGGCGACTATCCGGCCACGCGTAATGTGCGCGGGGCGAATATCTGCCAACTCGCCGTTGCTCAACCTCAGGGTCGGGATACCGTGGTGGTGTTATCCGCAATCGACAACTTGGTGAAAGGGGCTGCCGGTCAAGCGGTGCAGGCCATGAACTTGATGGTGGACCAGCCGGAATGGGCCGGGCTTGGGGGCATCGCGTTAACGCCCTAGGGTGTGCTGGAAATCATGGCATGAAAGATCAAAATCATCGCACCATCGTGAAGCGGGAACACCCTCATGCGGGGCGTCGTCGGCTGCTGCTACTGGCTACGACGATCATGGTGGTAGGCGCGATCGGGTTCTGGGCGGGACAGCGCGGTGTCATGCCAGCGCCGGAACTGATTGACGATACCATTGAGTTGCGTGATCAGATTAGCCAATTGACCCTGCAGTCAGTGGCCGATCAGCAAACACGGGATGAGTTGCGTGAGCATCTTTCCGAGCAAGCCGCAGAGTTGGTTGAACTCAGACAAACGTTGGTGTTTTATCGTGACGTGGTGGCACCAGAAGAAGGCGAGACCGCGATTATCTTGCGCCAACCGTCGGTGCAGATCTTAGCCGAACCTCGGCAGTGGCAGTTACACACCGTCGTCCATCGTGGAGAGGGTAAAGACCGCCAATATCGAGGTGAATTACGCCTGACAGTGGAGGGAAAACAGGACGGTGCGCCCCATACTCTGGAATTGCTCACAGTTGACAGTGATGCTCAAACTGGTGTATTCCCTCTAAGATTCCGGTACTTACAAAAGATTCAGGCAGTAATTTCTCTCCCTGACGCGTTTGTGCCGGAGACGATTGAGTCGGTAGTGAGGCTCACTGAGCCGGTGAAAGACACCGTTCGGCGCAGCGATGTTTGGGGCAGCCTGGTGGCTGTCGAGCACGCGGCCAGTGATGACTGAAACGGGACGAAAGTGAATAAGACTGAGGAGTGACACCATGCGCAATCGAAGAGAAGCAGCGTTAACCGGTGGGTCAGCGGGCGGTACGACCTTAATTTCGTCGGGCACCACCGTAAAGGGTGATATTACTTTCAGCGGGCAGCTGGATGTAGAAGGGTCAGTGGTCGGCTCCATTCAGGCAGAGTCAGGTAAAGATGCGGTATTACGCGTTGTCGCGGGCGGTAAAGTGTCGGGCGAAATCAAAGTACCCCACGCAACGGTCAACGGTAATGTGGAGGGCGATATCCATACCAGTGAACGGCTAGAGCTGGCTGAGCAGGCTATGATCGATGGAGACGTTTACTATAATTTGATCGAGATGTCGGTTGGCGCCAAGGTCAACGGCGGCTTGCGTCATACCAGCTCGGTGGCCGATGATCTGGCGGCTAAACGCGAAGCGAAAGTGGCAGATACGCTACCCGTGAGCTAACTCCATTGTGGTGAATATTGTGCCGGCGCAGTGGGATTGTTCCGCGGAAAATCCGGTACACTACCCGCTTACGATCAGCCGAGCGCCAATGGTTTGG
>CAJQKG010000002.1 GCA_905478845.1 uncultured Luminiphilus sp. | reverse complement strand
TGCAACACCGCGCGCGTCGGCGATTACAAGCGAAAGTGCACTGGCGGCTGTCTCGTTGACTTCAGCAACAATTGCTTTCTTCTCTTCGAGTCCTATAGCCACTTGGCTTACTCCTTTTGTGGTTATTCAGGTCGCCAATGCTGCTGGCGACCCCCCTCGGTGATGAACTGCCTCACCATCTGCGTAGGTCATCAGGCCCATGCCCGTTATTAAGGTCCCAATGCGGAACCGCCTACGGTCTTTGACAGTCTTTGGCGTTCAGCGGGGGTATCCCACACTTCCCTGCAAAGACTTCCAAAGCGGGCAAAGCCATTACGGCGCTTCGCCCAGCCCTCTCGATACCACTGAGAGCGCACCGACCTTGGACAACAACTGCCCTAGGCCGGACTAAACACTTAAAATTCGATCGCGTTGTGATCGATATTGACGCCGGGGCCCATGGTCGTCGACAGCGTCACCTTGCGGAGATAGACACCCTTTGCTGAAGCAGGCTTAGACTTTTTCAAGTCCGCCAGTACCGCAACCAAGTTGCCTCTGATCTCGTCCGGACCAAAACTCACTTTGCCGATACCGCCGTGGATAATACCGTTCTTGTCGCTGCGGAAACGCATTTGACCCGCCTTGGCATTTTTAACTGCCAGTTCGATATCGGGCGTTACCGTGCCGGTCTTGGGGTTCGGCATCAAACCACGCGGCCCTAAGACTTGACCCAGCGTTCCCACTACGCGCATTGCGTCGGGAGAGGCAATCACGACATCAAAGTCCATCATGCCGCCTTTAATCTGCTCGGCGAGGTCTTCCATACCAATAAAATCGGCACCCAGCGCCTTCGCTTTCTCAACGTTGTCGCCCTGCGTAAACACGGCAACTCTGACTTCCGCGCCAGTACCGTGGGGGAGCGTTGTCGCACCGCGAACGCCCTGATCCGATTTGCGCGCATCGATACCCAGATTCACGGCCACTTCGACCGTCTCATTAAACTTTACCGTCCCAAACTCCTTCAGTAGCGCAATAGCCTCGTCGAGAGAGTAGGTTTGGTTAGCGTCGACCTTTTCACGAAAAGCACGCACACGCTTTGATAACTTAGCCATCAGTTCACACCCTCTGTCTCAATACCCGCAGAACGCGCGCTACCCGCAATGGTGCGCACAGCGGCATCCATATCCGATGCAGTAAGATCCGGCCATTTCTGGTTCGCAACATCTTCGAGCTGTGCCCGGGACACTTTGCCGACCTTATCGGTATTGGGGCGCCCTGAACCGCTCTTAATACCCGCGACCTTCCTCAGTAAAACAGAGGCTGGGGGCGTCTTTTTGATGAAGGTAAAGGACTTGTCACTGTAGACCGTAATCACAACTGGAATCGGCAGACCCGGCTCCATGCCCTGCGTATCGGCATTGAACGCCTTGCAGAACTCCATGATATTGACCCCTTTCTGGCCCAGTGCGGGGCCCACCGGAGGTGAGGGATTAGCCTGCCCCGCCGGAATCTGCAGCTTAATATAGCCGTCGATTTTCTTCGCCATGCTCTTATCTCCTGGGTTCCAACGCCGTTGTAGTCACCGCTTTACACGGACCGCTACGCGGGCTCCCCATCTTCACCGCCGAAGCGGTGTTCACTTTAGGACAAGCTTACGCTTGCCCCACCCGATCAGGCTTTTTCGACCTGACCAAACTCTAGTTCTACGGGCGTTGATCGCCCGAAGATCAGCACCGCCACATTCAGGCGGCTCTTTTCGTAATTCACATCCTCAACGACACCATTAAAGTCGTTGAATGGCCCATCAACGACCCGCACCATTTCACCGGGCTCAAAGACCGTCTTAGGCCTCGGCTGGTCAACGCCCGCCTCTACGCGCTGAAGGATCACATTGACCTCCGCGTCGGTAATCGGAGAAGGCTTATCGGCCTTGCCACCAATGAAGCCCAGCACGCGTGGTGTATCTTTTACCAAGTGCCAGCTGTCATCGTCTAATTCCATCTGCACCAGCACATAACCGGGGAAGAACTTACGCTCTGTCTTGCGTTTCTGCCCGCCCTTCATCTCGATCACTTCTTCGGTAGGCACAATGATCTCACCAAAGCGATCCTGCATATCCAGCCGCTCAATGCGCTCCTGGATGGCAACCGCTACTTTCTTCTCATACTGAGAATAGGCATGCACTACGTACCACTTTAAAGCCATATTCCTACCCTCAACCAAGAATCAAAGACGCGAGCCAGCCCAGCACACTGTCGAGGCCCCACAAAATCAGGCCTGTCACAATCACAAAGACAAATACAATCAATGTCGTTTGCGTAGTCTCCTGACGCGTGGGCCACACGACCTTGCGAATTTCATTACGCGAGCCCTTAACCAACGTAAAAAAATCACTGCCTTTCTGCGTGAGAGATGCGAACCAGCCAGCCAGCAAGGCCAAAGCCAACAGCGCCAAGACCCGGTAAAGGATCGGCTGATCGCCATAATAGCTATTGCCAAAGATGCCGCCGGCGACCAGCACCAGAACGACAGCCCACTTTAGCGAATCAAGCCTGCTTGTTGCGGCTTCACTCATGTCTCTCTCTCCATTCACTGGCTACGGCCATCGCCGACTACCAGCCTCTTTTTACCACCTAGGCGTCGTGCCTAAGGTGGCAGGCCAGGAGGGAATCGAACCCCCAACCTGCGGATTTGGAATCCGCTGCTCTGCCAATTGAGCTACTGGCCTTCCACTCCTGTACGCCATCTCCGGGCAGCCAACACCGCTTTTCCAGAGACGACGAAGCCGAACAGCCAAAAGAGGCGGTTCGGCCCATTCGTCAGGCGGTCTCACGACCGCCAATCTGTCTTACTCGAAGATCTTAGCGACGACGCCAGCGCCTACCGTTCGACCACCCTCACGGATCGCAAAACGAAGCCCTTCTTCCATCGCAATCGGCGCAATCAACGTCGCCACAAAGTTAATGCTGTCACCCGGCATTACCATCTCAATGCCTTCAGGCAACTCAACCGCTCCCGTCACATCCGTCGTACGGAAGTAAAACTGCGGTCGATATCCCTTAAAGAACGGCGTATGACGCCCACCCTCGTCCTTCGACAGAACATAAACCTCTGCCTCAAACTTAGTGTGCGGCTGTACCGATCCCGGAATCGCCAGTACCTGTCCACGCTCGACGTCGTCTCGCTTCGTACCACGCAGCAAAACACCCACGTTCTCGCCCGCGCGACCTTCGTCTAGCAGCTTGCGGAACATCTCAACGCCCGTGCACGTCGTCTTCTGGGTCTCTTTGATACCGATAATCTCGATCTCATCACCCACCTTCACAATACCGCGCTCAACACGACCCGTTACCACCGTGCCCCGACCCGAAATAGAGAACACGTCCTCTACCGGCATCAAGAAAGGCTGGTCAATCGCTCGCTCAGGCTCAGGAATGTAAGTATCCAGCGTCTCAACCAGCTCTTTAACCGCCGTCGTTCCCAGACCATTGTCATCCTTGCCTTCCAACGCCATCAGCGCTGAACCACAAATAATCGGCGTGTCATCGCCAGGGAACTCATAGGTATCCAGCAGCTCGCGCAGCTCCATCTCTACCAGTTCCTTCATCTCGGTGTACTCCTCAGAGTCCACACCACCACAGTCTTCTGCCAGCAGGTCAGCCTTGTTCAGGAAAACCACAATGTAAGGAACACCGACCTGACGAGACAGCAAAATGTGCTCGCGGGTCTGCGGCATCGGACCATCGGTCGCGCCACAAACCAGGATCGCTCCGTCCATCTGCGCCGCACCCGTGATCATGTTCTTCACATAATCCGCGTGTCCAGGACAGTCAACGTGCGCGTAGTGTCGCGCTTCCGACTCATACTCAACGTGTGACGTCGCAATCGTAATACCACGCTCTTTCTCTTCCGGCGCGTTATCAATACCGTCAAACGCTACCAACTCGCCGCCCCATACCTCAGAGCAAACACGTGTCAGCGCCGCCGTTAGCGTCGTCTTACCGTGATCTACGTGTCCAATCGTTCCCACATTCACGTGGGGCTTCGAACGCTCAAATGCCTCTTTTGCCAT
>CAJQKG010000001.1 GCA_905478845.1 uncultured Luminiphilus sp. | reverse complement strand
CAATACCGTCGCCCAGGGGCCCGCTAGCAGACCCTCTAGCGCCCGGGGCTCCAGCAGCCCGCCCCGCCCGGCATTGATGAGCAGTCCCGCCTGAGGCCGTGTCGCGGACGCCGCGATCATGCCCTCGGCCTCCGCGACACCAATCAAACCCTGTGAAGCAAAAGGCGCTTGATCATGTAAGCTGGCATGCAACGACACAACCGTCTGACTCAGCACTTCCTTTAAATCACCCCTCAACACACCGGTGGGCCAGTGCGTCACCAGGGGGTCGTAGCCCACTACCTGACATCCTAGGCTGAGCAGACGCTGTGCCACCTGCCCACCGACTGCACCCAGCCCGACAATCCCAACCGGGGCGCCGCACAAGATTGACTCAAAGTAACCCGACATCGCGATCGCTGAGAGGACGTATTCGACGACCGCCGTTGCATTGGAGCCCGGCGCAGAGGCCCACGGAATATCCAGACGCGCCAGTGCGGCAACATCGAGGTGATCAACTCCCGCCGTCGCCGTTCCCACAAAGCGAACCGCACTGCCAGCCAGCAAGGTCTCGTCAACCTGAGTGACGGAGCGCACTAGCAGCACATCGGCGTTCTCGACGACGGCAGGGCCGATATCGCGCCCAGGCAAAAGTCGCACATTACCGAGTAATGGCGTTAAAGCGGGCGTGAGGGGTATCGCCTCATCAATGACCCAGCACAAATCCGTCACGTTGCCGCCGACACGATTCATGACTTACTGGATGAGCCCGCGGCCGCCAAAGCGCTCCAGCGCGGCCTTAAACAGTGATGCCCTATCAGGCAAGCGCCCGCTAAGCAGACGCGTGCGCCACGCCCCAATCCGATCCGTAAAGGTCCGCAGCGCCTCATCGGATGAGGTCATCACGAGATTATCGACACTCGGTGCAAACTCAATATTCAACGCCTCACAGAACAATGACTCGATGGCTTGAGGCTTTGCCTCAACTGAAAAAAAGGCAGTCTGCCTCTCCTCTGATCTCCCATCGGGGCTATACCAGTAGCCATAGTCCGGCAGTGCCCGACGACAACGTCCCGCGACACACCAATGCGCCACCTCGTGCAAGGCACTGCGCACGTAGTCCGCCCGAAAAAAAACTTGGCTGGGCGCTCCGGGCACATAAAAGGGCTCCGATGCGCCGGCCACCAGCACCGTCTGCTCCGGCACCTGAAAAAGCTGATTAAACGCCGTGACGATCGCCTCGGCCTGCACAGCTTGATGCGCTTGAGTCAACTCACTGCCTTACGAATATGAAAAAAGAACTGCTCACCCTGCTGCTCACTCAGCAGTAAGTCGTGCCCCAGGAATTGACAGAAATGAGTGATGTCTCGCCGCGTCGACGGATCGGTCGCGCGCAACGTTAATTCCTCACCCGGATTCAAGCGCCTCACTGCCGCATGGAGCAGCATCACCGGTTCAGGGCACAACAATCCAATGGCGTCGATATGTTCTGTTGGCTCGCTCTCAGCCACCCGCTTACTCCGCTGGCTTGATAAATCTCAATGTCATACGGTCGCTTTCACCGATAGCGAGATAGCGATCTCGTCCATCGTCGCCCGCTGCCAAAGTGGGCGGTAGCGTCCAAACGCCTCGCGCATAGTCCTTGGTGTCGTTGGGGTTGGCATTAATTTCACTTCGTGCATCGAGTTCAAGACCGGACAGTTCGGCTAATTCAATGACTTTCTCTTCGCTAACGTAAGCCGTTTTCTTCATCTGCTCCAGCGTCAAATCGGCACTGCCGCGGTGCTGCACGATACCGAGGACACCCCCGGGCTTGAGTGACTCAGCAATTGTCGCGAACATCATTTCAGCCTGATCGGCCCGCAACCATGAATGGACGTTACGAAACGCTAACACCAAATCCACAGAGCCCGCCGGCGCTGGGGATACAGCGCTGGGTGGTTGCAATGTCGCCACCTCGACCGAGTCAAATATCTCATCGTTCTCACCCAGCTTCTTTAAAAAACCACCCAGCGATCGGCGCGCGTAGCTGCCACCATTGGGACTCGAGTGTGCTGCAATGAGGGCGCCGTTTTCGGCCACTAATGGCGCCAGAACCTCGGTGTACCAGCCGCCGCCGGGTGACACCTCCATCACCGTCATCGTCGGTGATATGCCAAAGAAAGACAGCGTCTCTTGAGGATGCCGATATTCATCGCGCGCCTTATTGGCCTCTGAGCGCTGCTCACCTGACAGCGCCAACTGCCAATTGAGCTCCGCTTGCACACCGCTGGCGCACAACACCCATATCATTGCCATCGTCCATCGCAAAACCATCATTCTCTTTCTCCCCGTCGTTGTCATTACTGCACCGGTATCATAGTCGACTTGGTCCATACCGCAGACAACGCAGCTGAGTCGGCGTCCGCGGTCGTTAAGGTCGGCGCCGGAGCCGGTTGAGACACCATCCGACCAGTGCGCCAAACGATATCATCAATGCAACCCCCAAAGTGACCCAGAATAACTGCACCACCAGCCGAGACGGCGGTACCCCGACAATATCGACCGCCCCCCAAAACAGCGCCAAACAGGCGGCCATCGCCAAGAAAAGGGTCCTGTTGGGCTTGCGAACGGCCACTATGCCGGCAGCGTGCCTGGAACCGGCGGAACGTTATGCACCACGTCGGCATTTTGGCCCCGATGACGGAGTGCGTGATCCATTAGCACGAGTGCCACCATGGCCTCTGCAATGGGCGTTGCCCTAATTCCCACACAGGGATCATGCCGACCGGTAGTGATCACCTCAGCAGCGTCACCTTGGTTATCGACGGTCTGACCGGGGATGCGGATACTCGAAGTCGGCTTTAACGCAAGGCTCACACACAGAGGCTGGCCTGACGAGATACCGCCCAGCGTCCCACCCGCATGGTTACTAGCAAACCCAGCAGAGGTCATCGCATCTCGATGCTCACTCCCTAACTGTGCCACCGAGGCAAATCCATCGCCAATTTCGACCCCTTTAACCGCATTAATACTCATCACCGCATGCGCTATATCGGCGTCCAGTCGATCAAAAACAGGTTCTCCCCACCCCGCCGGCACGCCATCAGCGACCACATTGATCCGCGCGCCCACCGAATCTCCTTGTTTAATGAGGTCCTGCATATACGCCTCTAACTGCGGAAGGAGCGACACGTCACCACAAAAAAAAGGATTGCGTTCCACCTGATCCCAATCATGCGCCGCAGCCTTAAGGGGCCCCAACTCGCTCAAATACCCTCTAATGCGAACCCCGTAGCGCTCCAATAACCATTTCTTTGCCACCGCGCCAGCAGCCACGCGCATCGTGGTTTCGCGGGCAGAAGATCGACCCCCACCCCGATAATCGCGTGCACCAAATTTCCGATCATACGTATAGTCAGCATGAGCAGGACGATATAAATCCTTGATCTTGCTGTAATCTTTAGATTTTTGATCTTGATTATGCACCAGCAATCCAATGGGCGTGCCCGTCGTCTTCCCCTCAAAGACTCCTGAGAGAATCTGCACCTCATCATCTTCTTTTCGCTGTGTGGTGTAGCGAGACTGTCCCGGCTTGCGCCGATTCAAATCCCACTGCAAATCCGAGGCCTCCAAACTCAGCCCCGGCGGACAGCCGTCAATAATGCAACCCAGCGCCGGCCCATGGCTCTCGCCAAAAGTGGTCACTGTGAATAGCTTGCCAAACGTATTTCCAGACATGATTCCCTCCTGCTGACATTATAAAATGCCAGCGGCTCTCCAGTCCCGTAATTCCTGCGCACTGATGGCAGCGACTCCCGACCCGCCCAACGGCAGATCAACCCACGTAAAAGGGATACGCGGCAGCGCCAGCTCCAGCGTTTCTGCCGTCTCACCGACCTCCAGAACCAATAAACCCTCGCTAGTGAGCAGTTCCGCCGCCGCCCTCAATACCCGCAAGGCGAATGCAGTGCCCTCCGCCTCAGCCTCCAAAGCAATCCGAGGCTCATGCTCGTACTCCCTGGGCAAGCCCAGCATTTCTTCCGCAGAGACATAGGGTGGATTTGACAGGATCACATCGATGCTACCGGCAGCCAGCGGCGCCAGTAAGTCTGCCTGCAGACAACCAACCCGTGACGCCAGATCATTGAAGCGGATGTTCTCCGCGGCAAGCGACAATGCCTGACTATCGAGATCAGACAGTATGACCGTGGCCTGGGGAAAATAGGTCGCCGCCACAATGCCCAAACTCCCGCCGCCACAGCAGACATCCACAATATGGCTTGGCGGGCTTGACCCAACCCACCAGGGGGAGAGCTCCTCCGTCAGCAACTGGGCGATAGGAGAGCGAGGTACCAGAGCCCGTTGATCCACCAAAAATGGCACCCCGGCCAACCATGCCTCGCCCACGATATAAGCCACCGGCTGTCGCTCAACGCAACGGGCAGTCACCATCTGATTGAGTCGATGCTCCGCCTCGGCGGGAAACGTCTCCGCGAGCAGTGCGGTGGACTGCTCTATCGACCGTTTTGCGGCGCCTAGGAGCAAGGCCACTGCTTCATCGTGAGCCGACTCGTAGCCATGCCCGAAAAACACGCCAGATGCGGCGAGGGCGGCTTCAACCTGTCGCAGTTTTGTCCCGAAAGTATCCATAGCGTGTCTAATGAATTGGACGCCTTATGATATCATTTATCCTCTACAGTGCGCTGCGGCAAGGTGCCGCCACTGCCTGTGCGAGGCAGCGCCAGCGGCTAGCGCCACTGGGTCGGCGCATGAGTTATCCCAAGACGCACAACCCAGAGCAGAAACGGTCGATCTGACGTCGCACAAAAAAGATGACAGAAGATAGCCCCAAGTTGAAATCTAAAATGCCTTCGGGAAAGTAAGATAAAGGAAGCACAACTAATCAGCAGGGTGGAATAAGATATGGCGATCAATCAATTGAAAACAGCCGTTGCGACAGCATTGCCGGGCGCATTGACACCAGAAGCCATTGCCGTGCGTGGCGCATTGCTAGCGCGTGGGCTGGAGACGCCCATGACCGCGAATGGTTTATCCCGCGACGAGCGTTACGATGTGATCCGAGCATCGTTTACCCAAATTTTAGATACCCTTGGGCTGGATCTTCAAGATGACAGCTTAGAGCAGACACCGCATCGCATTGCAAAAATGTACGTGGACGAGATTTTTAGCGGACTGGACTATGCCCACTTCCCTAAAATTACGATGATTGAAAATAAAATGAAGGTCGAAGAAATGGTCTGCGTTGAAGACATCGATCTGACCAGCACCTGCGAGCATCACTTTGTAACCATAGACGGCTCGGCAAAAGTGGCTTATATCCCGAAAGATACGGTCATCGGGCTCAGTAAAATCAACCGCCTTGTCCGATTTTTCTCGCAGCGCCCGCAAGTGCAGGAGCGGCTCACACAGCAAGTGCTTGTCGCGATGCAAACACTGCTTGGCACTGAGGATGTAGCCGTCACCATCAACGCCGTTCACTACTGCGTGAAGTCCCGAGGCGTGCAAGATGGCAACAGCAGGACGCGAACGACCTCGCTGGGCGGCGTGTTTAAGTCGAACCCCTCATCGCGTGCAGAATTCTTGAGCTAAATGATCGTCACAGTGCACAGCACAAAGCGCAGCATCCAACACGATAACGCTCGCTGGCTCGGTAAACGTGGCAACCAGCACGGCTGAACGACGACGATTTAGCGTGCGTCACTCTGGGCGATCACGGTCTCGGCGGTCACACTGTCAG